>WGMD01000013.1 GCA_016125255.1 Planctomycetota bacterium
AAGGTGTGTTCCGATTCGGCGCCTCTTATCAATGCGAGTGCGGTCGTGGACTGACAAGATTCACCCCCACCCAACCCTCTCCCTCGGAGGGGGAGGGCTTCTGACACCCCGCCCTTGAGGGCGGGGCTGGGGGAGGGTGAGGCGCATCAGTTAATGACGGTTCCGATTCGGCACACCCTATCAATTCGATCGCGGCCATGGACTGACAAGATTCACCCCCACCCAACCCTCCCCTCGGAGGGGGAGGGCTTCTGACTCCCCGCCCTTGAGGGCGGGGCTGGGGGAGGGTGAGGCGCATCAGTTAATGATGGTTCCGATTCGGCACACCCTATCAATTCGATCGCGGCCTTGGACTGACAAGATTCACCCCCACCCAACCCTCCCCCTCGGAGGGGGAGGGCTCGAACATCACGCCGGGTTTTCGATCGTGTCGATATCGAATGCTTCGCGCTGGCGCTGGACCATCTGGGTGTAGAGGCCGGACTTTTTGATAAGTTCCTCGTGCGTGCCGCGCTCGACGATTTCGCCGGCGTCCATGACGACGATCATGTCCGCGTGCGTCACGGTCGAGAGGCGATGGGCGATGACGAACGTGGTGCGTCCGCGGAGCAGGTCGGTCATCGCGGCCTGGATGAGCTGCTCGGATTCGGTGTCGAGGTTGCTCGTCGCTTCGTCGAGGATAAGAATCTGCGGATCGGCGAGGAAGGCGCGCGCCACGGAAAGACGCTGGCGCTGCCCGCCGGAGAGCTTGACGCCGCGCTCGCCGATGATCGTTTCATAACCTTGGGGCAGATCACGGATGAACGCATCGGCGTTCGCCCGGCGGGCGGCGTCGATGATCTGTTCGTCCGTCGCGCCGCGCCGGCCGTAGGCGATGTTCTGCGCGACGGTGCCGTCGAAAAGGAACACATCCTGCTGCACGACGCCGAGGAGTTGGCGGTAGGTTTCGAGCTTGAAGCGACGCAGGTCGATGCCATTGCAGGCGATCGCGCCGCGGGTGGGGTCCTGAAAGCGGGCGACGAGGTCGGTGATGGTCGTCTTGCCCGCGCCGCTGGAGCCGACGAGGGCGATGACGCTGCCGCCGGTGACGTGCAGATCGAAATCGCGGATGACGGGGCGATCGGGATCGTAGCCGAACCAGACATGGTCAAAGCGAAGCTCGCGCACCTGTCGCGGGGCGGGGACCGCATCCTCCGCATCGGGCTTGTCGACCGGCTCGGCGAGCAGGTCGAAGACGCGCTCCAGCGCGGCCAAAGACTGCTGCGTTTCACTCATGGACTCGACGATGCGCAGCACCGGGCCGAGCAGGAAAAAGGCGTACCACTGAAATGCGAAGATTTGTCCGATGGTCGTCGGGCTCGCCGCCCCGGTGCCCGCATCGCGAATCACCAGGTATCCGCCGTACCAGACGACGACGATGCTGATGACGGGCATCATCACGCCCCAGCCGGCGCCGACGAGCGTTTCGAGCACGCGGGCCAGGAGCGTCTTGCGGACGACGGTGTGATGTCCGGCGGCGTAGTCGTGGCGTTCGTGGGCTTCGCGTCGGAAGGCGCGGACGACGCGGATGCCGCCGAAGGATTCGACGACGCGCCCGTCGACTTCCTCGCGGTCGCGCCGCATGGAGCGATAGATGGGGCGGATGCGCCGGACCCATGCCATGTGGATGAAAATCAGCGGGGGCACGCACAACGTCGCCGCCAGCGCCAGCCGCCAGTTCCATGCGAAGATGATCGCCAGCGCGACGATGACCTGCACGATCGCCACGCCGGGCGAGACGATGACGAGGTTCAGCAGCCGCGTCACGCTGTCGACATCGCCGGAGAGCCGCGACGTGACGCCGCCCTGTTTGGTGTTGTGCAGGACGGCCAGGGGCAGTTCGAGCATGTGGTCGAAAAGCCGCTGGCGCAGGCGGTGAATGATCGCCATGTTCAGGACGCTCATGCGGATGTTGCGCCACGAATCGAGCGCCTGCGCGATGAGGATCGTGACGATGATGGCGGACCCGAAGACATTGAGCCGCCAGATTTTCGTCGCGGCGTCCAGGTGATCGGCGAGGACGGCGTGATCGATGATCTGCTGCGTGAGGACGGGGCGGATCATGCTCAAAAGCGCCGACGCCACGGCGAGGATGAAGATGAAGATCAGCCCGCTGAGGAAAGGGCGAAGCCATTCGATGTACTGGCGCAGGTAGCGGCGGCGTTTGGCGCGCCGGTCGGCGGGCAGGTCGTCGATGACCCGGCCTTCCTCATCGAGGTGGACCCGCGTGCGGCGCTGCGCCAGAAACTGGGAATAGCGCTTGCGTGAACTGGGCGAGCCGTGCATGACGCATCATCCCTCACTGGGCGGCGATGCGTTGTCACCACCACCGCCGCCGTCACCGCCGCCGTCCCCCGAGCCGCCCGACGCTTCAGGCCCGCCGGGACCGCCGCCGCCGCCGCGCCGGCGACGTCGACGACGACGGCGCTTCTTCTTGGGCGCGCCTTCGCCGCCGCCGGGCTGACCTTCGGCGGGCAGCGTTTCGCCGGTTTCATCAACGGGCAGTTCGGCCGAGGATTCGCCTTCGACGGATTCGACTTCCTGATCGCGCAGCGGGGCGCCGGGCTGGGGACGGCGCGGCTCGCGCCGGGGGCGCTCGGGTTTGTCGCGGCCCTGCGGAACCTCGCGCGGCTTGTTGGGGTCGCGGCGATCGCCGCCGGGCGCGTCCTTGGCGATGCGTTCCAAACGCTCCAATGGATACGCCTGACGCACGCCGGTCGATTCGAGCTCCAGCAGGACAAGCTGCGTGAGAATCTGCGTGCTGATGACGAAGCCGGGCCCGTCTTCGCTCATCATGCGCGTGTTGCGATGCGGCAGGCGCTTGCGAAGCTCCTCGTAGGTTTCGTCCTCGTAGCGGAGACAGCACATGAGCCGCCCGCAACGCCCGCTGATCTTCGACGGGTCGAGCGTGGCTTTCTGCACCTTCGCCGATCGCATCGACACGGGCTTGAGCACCTTCAGGAACTGCTTGCAGCAGCAGTGCTGACCGCAGCGTTCGTAGTCGGCGACGATGCGCGCTTCGTCGCGGGCGCCGACCTGGCGCATCTCGACGCGCACATGAAACTCGGCGGCGAGGCGGCGGACCAGCTCGCGGAAGTCGATGCGGTTCTCGCTGGTGAAATAGAACACCACGCGATCGCGTGCAAACAACTGCTCGACATCGACGAGCTTCATCGGCAGGTCCAGATCGCGGATGATCTGCCGCCCGGCTTTGACGAACTTGTGCTTCTCGGCCTCGATGCGCGATTGCTCGTTGAGGTCTTCGACGGTGGCGACGCGGAGGATTTTGCCTTCGTTGGAGAAGGGGTACTGCTTGCCGCCGGAGTTTTCGATGTACTGGAGCATCTGGGAGCGCGAGATGCTCGACCCGCACCCGGAGTTGGGGCAGGTGACGGTGAGCATCTCGGCCATTTCGACGCCGCGCGTGGTGCGGATGATGAGCTTGGTGCCGCAGCCGAGGACGAGTCCGCCGTCGTAGGGGAACTCGCCGATCTGTTTGAGGTAGCCGTAGCGGACGACGATGCTCTTGGGCGGTTCGAGCTTGGCGATGGCTTGGGCCTCGGCCTCTTCGCTCATCACCTCAAGGGGATAGATGGGCATACTGCTGGATTCCGCATCGAGCGCGACGCATCACGCACCGGTTGCACGGCGGCGGGGGGTCGGGCTCGTTTGTCGTCAGGGCGTTTTTCAGGTCCGCCGGGCGCCTGACACGCTTCGGCGGTTCCAAACGCACGGGAAGAGCATTCATGGCTCAACGGGGTTGCTCGGGTGCCACGGCTTGGCTCTGCAAGCCGTGCCGTCCTGCGGGCACGGTTTGGTCGAAGACGCCCAAACCGTGGCACCCGATGCCGACGAGACCGTCATGCTCAGCGGGCCGGTCAATCATCGGCCCGCGGGTTGGCGTCTGCATTGGTCGGACCATTCTATCGCCAGATGATCGAGCAGCAAAGGCAGCGACACATTCGAGTTGAGATTCCGTTCGGCGATCTGGATCAGGTCGATGCCGACAAGCCAGGGATGGGCGGCGGCGTCGGTCAGCGGGGCGGAGCGATGATGAAGCGATTGGCGGCAGATTTCGCCGACGACGCCGAGCATCAGGCGGACGGCCATCTTGTTGGCGGCGTCCTTGGAGGCGTTGTCGTGGTTCTTGACCCAGGCCTTGGCGAATTCCTCGACGCGGGTCGCCATCGCTTCGCCCATGTCGGGGGCGCCGCGCCCGGCGGCGATGGCGTTGATCATCGGACTGATCGTCTGCTGCCATTCGTCGAGCCCGTATTCGGCGGCGAGGGCGGCGCGGCCGAGACTGCCGCGGGCGAACTTCGCCACCCATGACTTCTGGGCCGGGCTCATGGATTGCGAGAACGGCTGCTGATCGAGCCAGCGCTCGACGACTTGGTGATCGAGTTCGGCGAAGGCGACCCGCTGACAGCGGCTGCGGATCGTGGCGAGCAGGCGATCTTCCTGCGATGTGACGAGGATGATGAATGTGCCGGGCGGGGGCTCTTCCAGGCACTTGAGCAGGGCGTTCTGGCCGGCGTCGTTGAGCAACTCGGCTTCGTCGAGAATGAACACCTTGTTGTGATTGAGGGCGGCGGAGCGGTAGGCGGGCTCGATCAGGTGCAGGCGGACGATGTCGACGGGGATGCTGGTCAGTTTGCGGTCGCGGGTCTGTTTGTCGTCGGCGTAGAGGGCGAGTTCTTTGGTGACGATGTGCAGATCGGGATGGGCGGCCTGCTCGGTGTTGAAGATGCGACAGGATTTGCACACGCCGCACGCTTCGAGGCGGCCGGCAAGGTCGGTCTGCGGATCGTGACAGAGGAGGATTTTGGCGAGGGCGAGAGCGGTCGTCGCTTTGCCGACGCCGGGCGGGCCATGAAAGATCCACGCATGGTGCATGCGGCCGCTGATGAGGGCGGCTTGGAGGACGTCGATGGCGCGCTGATGTCCGAGGATGGACTGCATCGGGGCATTGTAACGGAAGCGACGGATGTGGTGCGCACCGGCGTGACCCAAACGCGCACGGGCGCGGCAAGGGGCGATGTAAGTCCTGTATCGACGCGCATCGGGACGTCGTCCGTCACCGCGCCCGTGCGCACCGTGCGCGCGGTCGGTGTGAAAGATGGTCATAAAGATGCGAAAATGACGGGGATATCGAGGGGCGCCCGCGATGGGTGAAATTCGACTTGTTGCCGCGCCGGTGCGATGCGGGCGGTTTGATCCGGTAGGGGGAACCCGCTGCGTTGAAGCGGGGCGGGCCGATGGGGACGGCATATCATGGTGGGCGATCAGGAATTGATCGCCCTGCCGTGTAACCCGCCGCGTGTTGGTTCATCGAAGGTTTCTCCGGTTGACGAGTTGCGAGTTGTTTTAGAAAGGCCCGATGATGGGTGCTGATGGTTCTGTTTGCGTGAATGAGACGGCGATGGAGCGGCCGGCGGAATTGAGCACGCTGGCGGGGATGGGCCCGCTGGTGTCGATCGTGTTTTTAGGGTTCATGGCGATCGCGATTCCGCTGGCGCCGCTGTCGCTTGAGGTGCATGACCACCTGGGTTTCGCGGCTGGGATCGTCGGCTTGACGATCGGATTGCAGTCGCTGATCACGGTGATGAGCCGGCATACGGCGGGGTCGCTGAGCGACCGGCTGGGGTCACGGACGGTGGTGTTGATGGGGCTGCCGATTGCGGTTGCGGCGGGCGGGGCGTACATGGTTTCGACGTATATGGCGGGGGCGGCGGCGCTGATGTGGATCATGGCGGGGCGCGTGCTGCTGGGTATTGCGGAGAGTCTGTTTATCACTGGGGCGATGACGTGGGGGATTGCGCGGATCGGGCCGCACCGGACGGGGCGGGTCATGGCGTGGCAGGGCATTTCGATGTACACGGCGTTGACGATCGGGGCGCCGCTGGGCTTGGCTTTGCAGAGGCATTTCGGGTTTGAAGCGGTGGCAATGGCGGCGATGGGAGCGCCGCTATTGGCGATGGCGATCGCGGGGATGACGGGGGCGGCTCCGATCGTGCCGGGCAAACGGGCGCCGCTGCATCACGTGATCGGCATGATCTGGCGGCAGGGCGTCGTGCTGTCGCTGGCTTCGATTCCCTTCGCGGCGGTGATGACTTTCCTGACGCTTTACTACACCTCGCAGGGCTGGGGCGGAGCGGGGCTCGCACTGGCGGGGTCGGGCGTGGGGTACATCGTGATTCGCCTGTTTTTCGCACATTTACCCGACAAAGTCGGCGGCGTGCCGGTGGCGAGCGTGTCATTGATGGTGCAGGCGGCGGGGCAGGTCGTGCTGCTCATCGCCCCGCATCCGGCCGTGGCTTTCGTCGGCGCGGTCATCACCGGCTGCGGCGTCTCGCTGATCTTCCCGGCGATGGGGGTCGAGGCGACGCGCCACGTCCCGGCGGCACAGCGCGGTCAGGCCGTCGGCAATTTCATCGCCTTCTTCGACATCGCCATGGGTCTGACCGGCCCGATTGTCGGCCTGCTCATCGCCACGCCCCTCGGTTACCACAGCGCCTTTCTCACCGGCGCCCTTTCCGCCGCCGCCGCGCTGATTCTCCTCAAAAAAACTCACTGATGCTCGCCCGCACCCGGCTGTTTCCCGCCGGAAAATTGTCGAGAAATCACCAAGATTTCTATTGCAAGCGGGCGCTGCCGCCGGTTAATCTGGTGGGTGCGGAACGAAACATTTTTTTGAGGCCATTGCAAATCCATGTTGCCGGTTCATCGGGCGTAGGGCGCACGAATGGTGTGTCGTCGCCGGTGTGTGCATGCTCGGCGGCTGGTGTGACGAGGTCCATGAGAAACCCTTGGAAGGCACAGGAGATTCAGACATGAAAAGCTCGCGGAAGTTCAAGGTGTCGCTGCTGGTCTGCACAGTGGCGTGCATGGGGACGTGGAATCTGCAAGGTGCGGTGCGGACATGGGACTCGGGTTCGACCGGCGACAATGACTGGTTCAGCGCCCCCAACTGGGACGGGCCGGACTCAATCCCCAGCTCCTCCGACACCGCCAACTTCGATGGCACCGCGACCGGCGGAACCGCCGGCGACTTCGCCTCCGTGACGGGGTTCAGCAACGTCGACAGCAGCGCGACCGTACAGAAGCTGACTTTCGGCGGCACCGGCGCAGGTTCCTCGACGACGCACAACCTCACCATCAGCTCCGGCCAAACGCTGACCGTCAACGGTGATGCGAACGGCTCGCTGGATCAAGCCGACTTCACCGTGGGCATGGACCTGTCCGGCGCCTTCACCACGCCGGACAACAACGTCAATGTGACGATCACCGGCACCGGCGGAAAACTGCAGGTCGGCGCTGTCGCGACCCATACCGCCGACGTCGTCATCAGCCGTCGCTTCGCCTCGACCGGCAACGTCAATACGACGCTGAACATGTCGGGCCTGAGCACATTCGAGGCCAACGTCGATGCGTTCTCCGTTGGCATCGCCGGCTCGACGTCCTCCGCGGCGAACTTCGCCGTGACGCTCGCCGGCTCCAACACCATCAACGCCAACCTCATCGACATCGCCAACAGCGATAACGCTGGCGCGGGCAACAGCAATACGTTCAAACTCGGCACGACCAACGTCTTCAACGCCGACAACATCTTCATCGGACACCGCAAGACCGGTCTGACCGCCAACTTCAACACCGGCCTGACCAACCCGACGCTTTCGATCAACAACACCGCCGGCTCCGGCGCGGCGAATCTGTTCATCGGCTACAACGATGTGAACACCGGCACGACACCCGTCTCGACCTTCGACACCTCCGCCGGGACCCTCACCGCCTCGCTCAATCAGGTGATCATTTCCCGCCACGGCAGCGCCGGCGGCTCGGGCAACTCGACCGCGACATTCAAGATGGGCGCCGGCTCCGTCACCGCCGGCAGCGTCATCCTCGCGCAGACCAGCGGCAGCTCGTCCCCCACCAGCACCAAGGGCACGCTCCAAATGGTCGGCAACGGCAGCACGTTCAACGTTACCGGCGATGTCACCGACGGCGGCGGCTCCAGCGAACTGTTCGTCGATCAGGGCGCGATGACCATCGGCGGCAATCTCTCGGTCGATACGCTCCGCGTCGGATACAACGGCACCGCCAACGGCAACTCCGGCTCCCTGACCGTCACCGGTTCGACCGTCTCCGTCGGTACCGGTTCGCAGACCCTCGACATCGGTCGGCGCGATGTCAACCTGGGTACAGGGACCAGCGAAGCCTTTGACGCCGTACTCGACCTTTCCGCGGTCACCACGTTCACCGCCAATGTCAATCAGTTCCGCGTCGGCACCAACAGCGACAGCGGCGGCGGACAGCGTCGCCCCAGCGCGACGGTCTCGCTCGCTGCGAACAGTACCGTCACCGCCAATTCCATGACAATCGGCTACAGTCAGTTCGTGGGCGGAACGAACGTCGCGATGCACCTGGGCGCATCGACGACTTTCAACGTGGACACCATCGACTTGGGCGGGTCCAAGTACACAAGCGTGATGGACTTCCTAGCGGGCGGATCCACCGTCACCATCAATGGCAAGGCCGGTGCGGGCAATCGCGCCAATATGTTCATCGGTTGGCAGGATACAGTCACCGGCGGCGGCGCCAGCGGCAACTTCAAAGGCGCCGGCAGCAACATCAACGCTTTCCTCAACAACCTGACCATCGGTGAGAAGCCCAATTCCGCCACCGGCACCACGCAGGGCACGATGACGTTCGCCGCCGGCCTCATTGATGTGAACACGCTGACCCTCGGCAAGCGCGATGACGCGGGTTCGAGCGGCATTATCAAAGGCACTTTCAACTTCACCGGCGGAACCCTCAAGGCCGGCGTCATCACGCGCGGCAACGGCAACGGCAACAACGCCTCCGACGTCGCCGCCTTCAATTGGACCGGCGGAACGCTGCACGCCGACACGTTCGGCTCCGTCGCGCTTCCGTTTAATCTGGTCCAGAACGGCGGCATTCTCGCGCCCGGCAACAGCCCCGGCATGACCGCCGTCTTCGGCGAATACCACCTCAACAATGCCAACAGCGCGACCTACGAAGTCGAAATCAACGGCTATGACCAGGGCGACCAGACGCTCGCCGACGATATCGGCTATGACTTCGTGTCCATCAGCGACATCGCCGTCCTGGACAGTATCGTCAAGGCGGTGCTCACGGACGGGTTCAACCCCGTGCTCGGCGATCAGTTCGATGTGCTGACCGCTACGTCGGTCACGATCGGCAGCAACTATTCGCTCGACACGTCGATGGCGCAGCTTACGCCGGGCCTGTCCTGGCAATGGGGCGTCATCAGCGGCGGCAACGGCGAGATTCTGCGGCTGGTGGTCGTGCCCCTTCCGACGGCGGGTCCGATGGGGCTGGCGCTGCTGGGCGCGGTCAGTGCGATGCGCCGCCGGTCGCGGCGCTGAGGCATTTGCAGCAGGGCGATTATCGGGATGGCCACTTGCCGGCGCGGGCGGCGATGCGGCTGCACAGATGTTTGAACACCGTGTCGGCGTCGGGGCGGGCGTCGATGACGAGGTAACCGTCCGGGTCCGCCGCCGCCTGATCCAGGTATCCGCGGCGAACCTTGCGATGGTACTCGGCGCCTTTGAGCTCCATGCGGTCCAGCAGCGGATTGAGCCGCCGCGCCGCCGTCGGCTCGTCCACATCGAAAACGACGACAAGGTCAGGCCAGTGATTGCCGACGGCGACCTGGCCCACGTGCATGATGTCCGCCACGGGAATCCCGCCGGCGGCGCCCTGATAGGCGAGCGTGGACGAGATGAAACGGTCCGCCAGCACGCAGGCCCCGCGCTCGATCGCCGGGCGAATGCGCTCGGCCATGAGTTGAGCGCGGCTCGCCATGTACAGCATCATTTCGCAGCGCAGATCCATCATGTCGTGCTCGGGATTGAGGAGCACGTCACGGATGTGCTCGCCGATGAGCGTGCCGCCGGGCTCGCGCACTTCAACGACCGGGACGCCGCGCTCGTCGAGAAACGACGAGAAACGACGAAACTGCGTGCTCTTGCCGGACCCGTCGGGCCCGTCGAACACGAGGAACTTGGAGGCGAGCATCGATGACCAGTCCGGGTCACTCATGGCGGGCATTGTAGCGATCGGTCATCCGATGAAAAGCGCCGCCTCGCCCCCGATTAGCCGCGAGCCGACGGCGAGCGCTCCGTCTTTATCGGCGTCTGAATCGCCACATGCAAACCCCGCCGCGAGCGACGCCGCCAAACGAGGAGTCATTCACCGAGTTTTTCGACTTCCTTCATCGCGCGTCGCGCGCCGTCGAGATAGGGCAGCCCGCTGAGGATGGTGGCGATGACGGTGGCGTAGACGAAACCGTCGCGGGTCCATGCCGCTGCGGGATTGTTCGTCGGGTCGAGCCAGATGATGAACAACACGGTGGGGATCGTCACGGATTGAAGCACCATCTTGAGCTTGCCGAAGATGTTGGCGCCGAACTTGGCGCCTTGTCCTTCCAGTTCGCCGCGGACAGAGGTGACGAACAGTTCGCGGGCGAGGATGACGACGACCATCCACGGATACACGCCGCTGATCATGGTGAACAGTTCGCCCTGGGCGGCCCTTTCGGGGATGACGAAGTGCGGACCGGCCAGAAGCATGAACGCCCCCATGACCAGCACCTTGTCGCAGAACGGGTCCATGATCCGGCCGAATCGGCTTTCGACCTTCCACCGACGAGCCAGAAATCCGTCGAGCCAGTCGGTGATGGCGGCCAGAATGAACAGGATGCCCGAGGACCAGAGCACCAGCGTCGCCTCGTCGGCGACGGTGTCGGCGAAATGGTACTGATTGAGGACGACAAAAAAGACCGTCGCCAGTACGAGTCGCAGTAGCGTCAAGAGATTGGGTAATTGGCGGTACATCGGGGAACCTGGGGCAATGTCAAGCGTCTAGGGGAGTATACCCGCTGTACTGTACCCGATTTCCATTTTGGGTGGTGGCGGTTCCGACGTCTTGTCGTATAATGGGTTAACTGGATACTCATCCCGGTACTTCGACCACGATTGGGAAGCTATGAACCAAAAACTCGTCGCCAGCGTGATGCTCGTCGCCGCTCTTCTTGCCGGTCCCGTCCACGCTCAGCTTGTCACCGACGCGCAGATTGCCGACGGCATCGAGAAACTCAAGCAGCGACTTTACGCATCACAGAACAAGAACGGTTACTGGGACGGCGACCAGCCGGGCAATGATCACGTCACGGGCATTAACTACGGCGGCACGACGGCACTGATCACGTATGCGCTTCTGACGAGCGGCGAAAGCTATCAGAATCCGAAACTGCAGCGCGCGATCGAGTTCCTGGAAAAGTGCGACATGAAGGGAACCTACGCCGTGTCCTGCCGGGCCCATGTCTGGTCGCATATCCCCCCCGAATTCAACAAGTACCTGCAGAAGGACCTCTACTGGCTTCAACAGGCGTCGCACGAAGTGAGCACCGGCGGCATCAGTTGGCGATACCAGATCGACTCCAAGGACTGGGACAACTCCACGCATCAGTACGGCACGCTGGGCTGCTGGGAAGCGGCCAAACGCGGCAACGCGGTCGGGCAGGCGCTGTGGAGCGGGGCGGAAAAACACATCATCGCCTCGCAAAATGACGACGGCGGATGGGGCTATCAGCAGGGCGATACCCGCACCTCGATGACCACCGCCGGTCTCGTCACGCTCTACATCACGCAGGATTACCTGCACAGTCAGGACTTCCGCACCGTCGGACGCGCCCGGCAGCACCCGCTTCAGGCCATCATTGACAAGGGCCTCGCCTGGCTCGACAAGAACTTCAAGCCCGGCGTCAACGTCGGCGGCAACCAGGAAGCCTACACCATGTACGGCATCGAACGCGTCGGTCTCGCCTCCGGCCGCAAATACCTGGGCGATCAGGACTGGTATCAGGGCGGCGCCAATTGGATTCTCAGTCACATGGGCTCCGGGTCCAACGCCGCCTTCCAGTTGCTCTTCCTCGTCCGCGGCCGCGTGCCCGTGTTCATCAACAAACTTGAAATTCCCGACGCCGACTGGAACAACCGGCCCCGCGACATCGCACGCCTGACCGAATGGGTTTCCGACGAAGTCGAAAAGGAAATGCTCTGGCAGGTCGTGCCCATCACGCGCGCCCCCGAAGACTGGCTCGACGCGCCGATTCTCTATCTCGCTTCGCACACCGCGCTGGACCTCAAGCCCGAACAGATCGCCAAGATCAAGCGCTACATCGACCTGGGCGGCATGCTTGTCACCACCGCCGACAACAACAGCGTCGAGTTCACCACTTCGATGCGCAACATGTTCAAGCAGATGTACCCCGAGTATCCGCTTCAGGCGCTGTCGAAGGAGGATGAGCTGAACGACGTGGTGTTCCAGGTCGATGCGAATCGGCTGGGCGTGCAGGCGGTGGACAATGGGATTCGCCATCTGATTCTGCATCTGCCGCGCGACGTGTCTTGGACGCTGCATTCGTCGAGCATGGTCGATCCGACGCCGTGGCAATTCTTCGCAAACGCTTATTACTACGCCACGGAAAAGGGCCGCACGCGCAATCGCCTCGAGCAGCACTTCGTCAAGAAGGAAGGCGGCAACGGCGGGGCGGAAATCGTCGTGGGCCGCGCCAAGTATGCCGGCAACTGGGACCCCGAGCCGCCGGCGTGGGAAGTGCAGACCAACTTCATGCACAACGCCTCCAAAGCGACGATCAAGTTGCAGGTCGTTGATCTGGACAAGCTCCCGGACCGCAACACCGTGCCGTTCGTGCATGTCGTCGGCACCGATGCCGTGCAGTTCTCCGATGCACAGGCGGCGAGCATCACCAGCTACGTCAAATCCGGCGGCGTGATCTTCTTCGAGAACGCCGGCGGACGCGGACCCTTCGCCGATTCGGTCATGCAGATGCTCACCAAGGCCTTCCCCAACGATCGCGTGCGTCCGATCAATCTCGACTCGCCGGTCATCAAAGGCGGCGGCATCGGCGGCTTCGACTCCTCCGTCGTCGACTATCGCGCCTATGCACTGCTTCGCATGGGTAAGGTCGAGACGCCGCGCTTTCTGGCGATCAATATCAATGGTCAGCCCCGCGTGATCGTCAGCGGCGAGGACCTCACCGAAGCCATGCTCAATCAGCCCGTCTGGGGCGTGTTCGGCTACAACACCGAATCGGCACAGAAGCTGATGACCAACCTCGTGCTCTACGCCAAGGCCGGTCCCCAGAACGCCGAACCCGCGCCCGCCGCCCCTGCCAAGTCCGAAGACGGCACGAAGCCCGCCAGCAAGTGATTGCGTCTGACGAAAGGTAGCTCCCATGCCCCGGACGTTCCTGTTGATGTGCGCGCTTGTCGCGTGTCTGCTTCTGGTGACCGCTGCTCATGGTGCCGGCAAAGATCCGCAGACGCGCCTCCAGATGTTCCAGAAGCAGCTCAAGGATGCGCAGGAGGAACTTGACCGGCTCCTCAAAGAGCAGAAGGATCTCCAGAACGGCGCCAACAAGCCCGCCGCCAAACCGGCGGACACCGAGGAAGTCACGCGGGCGACGCAGGAAGTCGAGAACGCCAAGAAGGCCTACGAGGACAAGCGTCGCGCCATCGCCGATCAGGCGATGACCACGGACGAGTACAAGGCCGCCGCCAAGGAAGCCGCCGCCGCGCAAGCCAACTACGACAAGCTCAAAGCGGATTCGAATGCGAAGCCGGCGGATGTGGCGGAAGCGATGCGGCTCTCTCTGACCGCTTCCGGCAAGGCGAACAAACTCATCGACGCCGCCATCGACGCCGACCCCGATGCCAAGCAGACCATGGAGAACTTCGCGCTGGCGCGCGCGAAACTGAACACCGCCAAGCGCCACGCCGTCGCCGACGCCGTCCAGAACTCGCCCGCCGCGCGTCTGAAGGATCTTGACCGCCTCATCGAAAACAAGCAGACCGCCGTCGAAAGCTACCAAAAGAAAATCGCCACCCTGGAAAATCAGTTGAAGGCCGGCGGCAACCAGGCCAAACAGAAAAAGAAGTGATCTGCCGCATCGACCCCCAATGACAACCCTCCGATGAAGCCGCGCCGCGTCTTCATCGGAGGGTTGTGGCATTCGGACGATCCGCCGTTCAGCGGATGTATTCGTTGATGACGTTCTCGATGAGTTCCTGTCGGCCGGACGGGACGACGACGTCGTTGTGCTTCATCGCATGGGCCTCGAGCTTGTCGAGCGAGAGCTTGCCCTTCTCAACCTGTTTGCCGAAGGCCGTGTCCCACGCCTTGTAGCGTTCCTTGACGAAGCCGTCGATGACCTTGTCCTTGATCAACGCCGCGGCGATCTTCAAGCCGCGGGCGAAGGCGTCCATCGCGCCGATGTGGGCATGGAACAGATCGACCGGCTCGATCGACTGGCGGCGGACCTTGGCGTCGAAATTCAACCCGCCCTGTTTGAACCCGCCGCTCTTCATGATCACGTACATCGCCATGGTCGTCTCGTACAGATTCGTTGGGAACTGGTCGGTGTCCCAGCCCAGAAGCGTGTCGCCCCGGTTGGCGTCGACGGAGCCGAGGATCTTGTTCTCCGCGGCGTAGACCAGGTCGTGCATGAATTCATGACCGGCGAGCGTGGCGTGATTGGCTTCGATGTTCAGCTTGAAATGATCGACGAGGCCGTACTTCTGCAGGAACGCGTGGCACGCCGCGGCGTCAGAGTCGTACTGATGCTTGGTCGGCTCCTTGGGCTTGGGCTCGATGAAGAACTGTCCGCGGAAGCCAATCTTCTTCTTGTAATCGACCGCCAGGTGCAGCATCGTCCCCAGATGATCCAGCTCGCGCGACATGTTCGTGTTCAGCAGCGTGTCATACCCCTCGCGCCCGCCCCAGAACGTGTACCCCGCTCCGCCGAGTTCGAGCGTGGCGTCCATCGCGCGCTTGACCTGCGCGCCGGCGTGCGCGAAGGCATGAGGCGTGGACGAAGTGGCGGCGCCGCTCATGTAGCGCGGATGGGTGAACAGGTTCGCCGTGCCCCACAGCAACTTGACGCCGGTGTCTTTCTGATACTTCTTGGCGAGTTTGACAATGTGGTCAAGTCGCTTGGCCGATTCGGCGACGTTCTTGCCTTCGGGTGCGATGTCGCGGTCGTGGAAACACCAGAAGGTAACGCCGAGCTTCGAGATGAACTCGAAATTGGCTTGCATGGTCTGTTCCGCCGCCGTCATCTCGTCAGCGGCGTCGAGCCAGGCCATCTGCCTTGTGCCCACACCGAACGGGTCGCCGCCGGTGCCCTTGAAGGAGTGCCAGTAGCAGACGGCGAAGCGCATGTGGTCCGCCATGGTCTTGCCCGCGACTTTCTCCTTGGGGTTATAGTGCTTGAACGCCAAGGGGTTCTTGGAATCGGGACCTTCGTACTTGATCTTCGAAACGCCGGGGAAATATTGGGCCATGTTGCCTCTCCTGAATTTGATAGCGATGATATGAAATCGCGAAGGCCCGTATGTTAGTCACATTGAATTTGCCTTGCAAGGGCGGCGTGAGCGGGTTGGCGGAAATTGTTGCAATGCGTATACTGCCACGCTCGCCGCGACCCCCGCAACGGAGCGCCGCCGCGACGATCGCCGCAACACCCCATGAATCAACCACTTGGGGCGGGTAGCTCAGTCGGTAGAGCAACGGACTTTTAATCCGTTGGTCCTGGGTTCGAGTCCCAGCCCGCCCATTTTCTGTTCCTCCGCCTTGCTCGATCCGCCGCGACCGGGCGTTCATGGGCGCTCCGGCCCGTTCCTTTCGGGTGACTTTTCTTGCGGCGCGCCCTCCAAATATCCTTTCACCAGCGCCACACGGCCGTCCCACAGCCCGGCGAACACCGTGTGCGGCTCAGTTGCAGCCGCGATCGACTCGATCGGCAGCGCGGAAAATTCACCGGCATGCTCGCCGACTTTCAGATTGACCCACGAAATCAACTGACCGCTCACCGCATGCAGTTCCACGATCTCCCGATCCTGCGCGAGCCAGATTGATTTGCCATCGCGCGATGCGCAGGCCGCGGTGTATCGCCCCGGCGCGATGCGGACGGACGGAATCGCATTCCAGGTCTCCCCGTTCTTGAGCCACCGCAGCAATTCGCCCGACGGCAGGGCGACGAGCAACGTTTGCGGATTGGGCAGCATCACCTGCGCGAACGAGAAGTCCGCGCTATCACGGAACTGCCACGTCAACGACTGCTTGCCCGTCTGCGTGTCGAACACCGCCAGCTTGTAAGGCCCGGTGGAGTTCCACGCATTGTCGCGATACACCATGTTGCTGGACGTGACGGCGATCGCTTGTCCATCAGTGCTCGCGGCGACGCTGCGCACGTTGCCGAAGAGCGAATCGGGCGCGGGATAAATCGAAAGCTGCCCGATCGGCTTGTCGGCGGTCAGATCGTGAAGCATCATCGCCGTATCCGCATTGGTCAGATAAGCAAGTTTGCGGCCTTCGTCGTACAGTGCGATGAAGCGCACGGCACTGTTGGTTTCAATGCGAAGCTGCGGGGGTTTCATGTCGCGCATCATGGCATGCAGCACTCCCGTGTTCCCGCCGGCGAAAATCTCAGGCGACGACGGCGACATCGCCAGACTGAACAGCGAAGCGCGTCGCGGATCGCTCTGCGCCAAAGGCGACACCATCGTGCCGACGACCTTCCCCGTCGCATCGCGCTCAAACACGCGCCCGTCGGTCCCCGCCGAGACAAGCGTTTGCCCATCCGGCGAGACGGCCACGCATTTGACGGACGAAGTGTGACCGGTGAAGTAGGTGACGTTGCCGTCGACTTCAATGGTCGCGGCGGTTGAAGCCGCCGTGACGCCGTCGTCCGTCATGGACAGTCGATAGACGAAGAAGGCCCCGAGTCCGCAGACGACCAGCATGGCGATGAAGCGACCGATCGGGAGGGGGCGGCGGTTCTTTGCCGCGGCGACCCATCGCATGTGCAGCACCATGTACGCGAGGAACAGCAGCACCGGACCCAAGATCAGCAGTAGCATGCTCGGCCACTCCACTTCGGCAGGGACCGACATGGTGACGATGAACGCCGCGATGACGAACAGAGTGGTGAGGATGAACATCGGGATGCCGACGGCGGGGCCGTATCCGGGCTGCGGCGACATGAAGAAGCGAAGGCCCGCGGCGGCGGGGTGCTCGCCGGGCGCGACGGGTCCATTTGATGACGCCGGGGGCGCGGGCGGATTGGATCCCGACGATGCACTTCGCCATGCCGCGCGACGCAGCTTGATCCAGTAAGCGATCAGCGCGATGAGCGAGCCGAGCACCAGAACGAGGAATGCGATCTGAATGGCTTTGGCGTCGTCGGCGCCGGGCGTGATGCCGGTGACGGCGTAGATTCGGTCGAGCGTGGGCTGCGGGTTGGACATGAACAAGATGAGCGGGATGCCGACGAACATGAACGCGAAGGCGCTCAACAGAAGCAGCGCGGGGCGGGCCGCGCGCGTACCACGACGGCGGATCGCGATCCAGGTCAACAGCCCGAGCACCGGCCCGGTGAGCAACAGGATGAACACCGCGCCAATATGCAGGAACGTGTTGAACACGATGCTGAAGGCGATGTACCCCATCAGGCCGATCGCCGCGCCCATCCACCGCCGCGCGGGACTGACCCCGGGCTTGTCCAGATGCTCGGGCACGAAGAACTCGCGGGCCGCTTCGCCGACCGTCATCTGGCCCAGCGGCTTGAGCGGCGCGGGAGCGGGGGCGGGCGTACGACTGACCTGCTCGACATCCGTCTTGATCTGGCTCGCATGCTGATAACGCCGGACGGGCTCGCGCTCCAGCGCATGGAGCACGATCTCGTCGAGCCGCACGTCGACCTGCACGCGCTTGCTTGGCGGATCGAAGCGGCCCATCGGGCGCTCGCCGGTGAGCATCTCGTAGAACACGACGCCCAGCGAGTAGATGTCGGCGCGGTGATCGACGGCCGCGGAGGCCTGCTGCTGCTCGGGCGCCATATAGGCGGGGGTGCCCATGACATGATGCGTCTGCGTAAGCGTTACATCCGTCGGGCCCAGGCCCAGCAGCTTCGCCAGGCCGAAGTCAGCGATCTTCACCCGGCCGCGCGTGTCGAGGAGGATGTTGTCGGGTTTGATGTCGCGGTGGACGATGCCTTCGTCATGCGCGTACTGAAGCGCTTCGCAGACCTGCGGGACGATCGCCAGCGCTTCGGTCGGCGGGAGCTTGCCTTCCTTGATCACCTGCCGCAGCGACACGCCGTCGATGAACTCCATCGCGAAGTAGTAGAGCCGATCCTTCGTGGCCGGCACATCGACGTGACCAGCGTCATAGACGGCGACGATGTTGGGATGTCCGAGCCGGGCCAGCGCCTTGGCTTCACGACTGAAGCGTTCGGCGAAGGCCGGGTCGCGCCCGAAGCTCGGCGGAAGAATCTTGATGGCGACAAAGCGATCGAGCGCCGCCTGTCGGGCCTTGTACACCGCGCCCATGCCGCCGCGACCCAGCAGTTCGATCACCTGAAACTGCGGCAGCAATTTGCCGAGGGTTTCGGGCGTCGGGGGCACGAAGTTCTGCGTGTACGCGGCCGACTCGACCGATTCGTCACCCCGGCGGGTGGGGGCATCGGCCGGGTCGCCGGCGCCGGAGTCAAGTGCATGTCGCAAAAGGTCTTGCGGACCGAGCCCGGCGAGGGGATCGGGGACGGGGTTGTTGGAAGCATGGGTCGGATCGGAATCGTTTTCAGTCATGACGGGCCTCCTTCAGGCATGTCGTTCACACATGTCTGACCCGTTTCGCCAAGTTCGTTACACCCCGCCGAAGGATTTTCATCGCTGCACCGCCATCATCAATTGTCGAATCTCGCGGTCGACCTCCGCCTCGCTCGCGACCGTCTCGGCGATCAGCCCGCGCAGGTGCCTGCGAAACTTCTCGCGCATCCGATGCACCGCCACGCGCACCGCCACATCGGTCATGCCCATCGCCTCCGCCGCCTCGCTGTAAGGCCGATCGGTCGCCCCATCCATGTAAATCCGCAGCGCCTCGAACTGCGCGATCTTTCCCGCCGCCGCCATCTCGCTTTTCAAATTGTTCATCGCCGCTTCGAGCACCGTCATCGCCCATCCCCGTTCAAACACGCGCTCCGCCGTCTCGTCGTGCGACGGCTCAAGCCGATAGCGCGATTCGCCGTCGTCGATGTTGAAGTCCAGCGGGCGGGCCGTCTGTCCGCCGCCGCGTTTGATCGCCCGTTCGGATCGCCAGTGGTTCAATAGAAAATGAGTCATCGCGCTGAGCAAAAACGAGCGGAATCGCCCGCGGTCCGGGTCAGCCATGCTCAGGTCATGCTTTTCGATCAGGCGTGCGAAAAACGACTGCGTCAGATCGCGGGCGTCCTCCGCATCGACGCCCTTGCGGCGGACGAATGCGTACAGCGGATACCAGTACAGCATGCACAACTGCGACAGTGCCGCGCGTGAAGCATCCTGCGGCTCATGGGCCGCCGCCAGCACCAGACTCCATCGCGTCGTGGTGAACCGCTGATTGAATACCGCCGACGACTCGGACATGTGACGAAATCCTCAATTGGATTCCGCCATGATGGTAGCAGCGGGGCGGTCGGCGGGGTAGCCTCCGTTTTTTCGACCGGGGCCGGCGCATTGGCCGATGACAGACGCATGTTGGTGCTTGGAGCGTTCGCGAATCTGGACTGGGTCGTGCTCGGCGGGTACTTTGCGCTGCTGGTCATCGCAAGTCTGGCGTTCACGCGCCGCGGGCAGGCGGACACGACGGACTACTTCCTTGCGGGGCGGCGCATGCCGATGTGGGCTGCGGCGATGAGCGTCATGGCGACTTCGCTCTCGGCGGCGACGTTCATCGGCGCACCCGAGGAATCCTACGCCGGCGATCTGACCTACCTGTGCACCTACCTCGGCCTCGTCGCCGCCGCGATCATCGTCGCCGTCCTGTTCATCCCCGTGTTCTACCGGCTCAACGTCACGACCGTGTACCAACTGCTCGAACTGCGGTACGGACCTGCGGCGAAGATGACCGCCAGCGGAATGTTCATGATCGGGCGCGTCTTCGCCAGCGGGGCGCGGCTCTACATGGGCGCGATCGCCGGTTCGCTCATCGCCTTCAGCGACATCACGCCGACGCACCTGTGCATCGCCATCGCCGCCATGGTCGTCATCGGCTCGATCTACACGCTCATCGGCGGCATCGAAGCCGTCGTATGGACCGATGTCATCCAATCCTTCGTCTTCATCGGCGCGGCGATCGTCGCCATAGTCATCCTCGTTCGACTGATCCCCGCCGACACGTCGCAGATCGTTCACGCCCTGACGCATCCGGCGCCGGACAAGCCGTCGAAACTGACGCTGGTCAAAGTCTTCGACGGGTTCGGCGCGGCGGGGCGCTACTCGCTTGTCTCCGCCTTCGTGGGCTTCACGCTCATCGGCATCGGCTCCTACGGCACGGATCAGGACCTGACCCAGCGCATGCTCACGTGCCGCTCCGCCCGCGCGGGCAGTTGGTCCGCCATCAGCGGCGTCGTCTTCAGCGTGCCGGTCGCGCTGCTGTTCATGATCGTCGGCCTGCTGCTTTGGGTCTATTACCAGCGCCCGGACCTGATGGGCGACGCCGCGCCGGCTTCGATGCCCGCCACGGATCGACAGGTCTTCCTGAGCTTCATCCTTGATCACATGCCCGCCGGCGTGAGCGGACTGATGATGGCGGGTCTTTTCGCCGCGGCGCTCTCGAGCTTGAACAGTGAACTGAACGCCATGTCATCGACGATGATCAGCGACTTCTACCGCCCGCTGCGTCCCGGCAAAACCGAGCGGCATTACCTGCGCGCCGGCCGGCTCGGTGTGCTGCTGTGGGGCGCGGCGCTGGGCGCGTTCGCCGTCGTCAGCGCGTACTGGCAATCGCATGGCGGTAAGACGCTGCTGGCGTTCGCGCTGAGCGTCATGACCTTCGCCTATTCGGGCCTCGTCGCCGTGTTCTTCACAGCCCTTCTGACCAAGCGCGGCTCGACGGCCTCCGTCATCGCGGCGCTGGCGACCGGGTTTATCGCGGTGCTCGTCATGAACCTTCAGCCGTGGAAATCGATGGGCTTCCCGGCGATCGACCTGGCGTTCCCATGGCAGATGCTCATCGCGACGTCGCTTGCCTTTTGCGTCTGCCTTCTCGGTTCGCAGGCCCGCGATTATGATGGGCCCCCATGAGTACTCGACTGATCGCAGGATGCATGACCGGCACGAGCATGGACGGCCTGGACATCGCGCTGGTGCGCGTGCACGGGAACGGACTGGACATGCGCATCGAAACCGTGCGCACCGAAAGCCAATCGCTGCGCTCGCTGGGCAAGCTGCTGCGCGGCGTCGCCTCGCAGAAAGCCAAGCCCATCGGCGATGCCGCCCGATACGCCTCGATGCTTGGCCTGACCCATGCGCTGATGCTCAAACGCTTCATCGGTGACGACAAGGTCGACTTCGTCGTCGTGCATGGACAGACGGTTTATCACGAAGCGCGGGTCACGATGCAGCTCATGAACCCGCATCACATCGTGCAGGAACTGAAGCTGCCGGTGGCGTTCGATCTGCGCGGGGCGGACATGGCGTCGGGCGGATGGGGCGCGCCGATTACGCCGCTCGCCGATCACATCCTCTTCCGCGACGCTGCCGAGACGCGAGCCGTCGTGAACCTTGGTGGATTCGCCAACTTCACCTGGCTGCCGGCGACGAAACAATCGGGCGAGGCGGCCTTGAGTTCGATCCGCGGCGGGGACATCTGCACATGCAACCAACTGCTCGATTTCATCGCCCGCCGCTGGCTCAAGAAGCGGTACGACAAGGGCGGCGCCGCGGCGAAGCACGGGATCGTGCACCCCGAAGCGGAGCAGATGCTCATGACGCTCTTGGAGGAGCAGGCCGACGGCGGCCGCTCGCTGGGCACGGGCGATGAAGCCCGCGACTGGGCCCGCATGTTTGAAGCCAACTGCAACGGCGAGGACCTGGCCGCCACCGCCTGCGCCGTGCTGGGCCAGATCATCGGCGAGGCCATCACCGACGCCGACCGCGCCATCCTCGCCGGCGGCGGTGCCCGCAACACGACCCTCGTCGACGCCATCACCGCGCACACCCGGCCGAAGATCGTTATGAGCGATGCCTTTGGTGTCGATCCGCAGTACCGCGAGGCGATCGCCATGGCGGTGCTCGGCGCTTTGGCGCAGGACAACGTGCCCATCACGCTCGCGCAGGTCACCGGCCGCGACCCCGATACGTTTCCACGCCCGTGCTGGATCTATCCATGACCCGACCGCCCGATCGCTCGCATCTGCTCACCGAGCAGCGCAATCCGCGCACGATGTCGCTGCACACGATGAGCGTACGCGACATCGTGCGAACGATGCGTGAAGAGGACGCGGCGGTGCTCGAAGCGATGGCGGTGGCGGAGACGTCGCTGGCGGCGCTCATCGAGGACGCCGAGCCGCGCTTCGCGGCGGGCGGACGGCTGATCTACTTCGGCGCGGGGACATCCGGCCGCCTCGGCGTGCTCGACGCCTCCGAAGCCCCGCCGACGTTTCAGATTGATCCAACACGCGTCGTCGGCATCATCGCCGGCGGCGACACGTCTCTCCGCCGCTCCAGCGAAGGCAGGGAGGACGATCCCGACGGCGCCGCGGCGGAACTGATTGCACTGAAGCTGACGAAAAATGACACCGTCATCGGCATCGCCGCCGGCGGCACGACGCCGTATGTGCTCGGCGGGTTTCGCCATGCCGCGCCCGCGCTGCGGGCGATGATCGTCTGCACGCCCATCGACAAGCCGGCGGGTGTCGATCATCTGATCGTTTTGCCGACGGGCCCCGAGGTGTTGACCGGTTCGACGCGCCTCAAGGCCGGGACGGCCACGAAGCTGGCGCTCAATGCGATTTCGACCACGCTGATGATCCGCACCGGGCGGGTGTACGAGAATCTCATGGTGGACGTGCGGGCTTCAAATGCCAAGCTGCGCGATCGGGCCGCGCGTATCGTCGCCGCGCTGACCGGCGTGTCGCGCGAGCGGGGGTTCGAATGGGTCGATGCGGCGGGCGGATCGGTGAAAGTTGCGGTCGTGATGCAACGACTCGGCGTCGATCGCGCGACGGCGGAGTCGAAACTGGCGTCCTGCGGCGGGAAACTGCACGAAGCCCTTCATCGCGGCACGGTCTGAAGCACCATGTGCCGATCCGTCTCGACGACGACTTCGACGCCGGTCATACCCGCTTCGGCGGCGAGTTGGCGCAATTCGTCCGGTGTCAGCGCCGCATGAAGCGACTCGGCGAGGAGCCGGCGCTGGTCGGGCGTGTTGATCGAAAGCGGGGCGTGCTCATCGACGAGTGCGGCGAGTCGCGCAGCGGTCGGGGGGCGGAAGAGGTCGCGAATGACCAGCACGCCGTCCGGCCTGAGTACGCGCCATGCCTCCCGCAACATCGCGAGCGGCTCGGGAATGTGATGCAGAATCGTGTTGCTGAAAACGACATCGAACGCGCCGTCCGGATGCGGCAGCGCCTTGACGTCCGCCCGCTCCGCGGCGATCCGGTCCGCCAGATTCGCCGCGGCGATGCGACGAGCTGACATTTCGAGCATCATCGGTGAAAGATCGACGCCGACGATCGTGCAGTCGGTGATCGCCTGTGCGACGCCGATCGTGATATGTCCGCCGCCGATGCCCAAATCGAGCATGCGCCCGTGCGCTTCGAGCGAACGCAGACGCCGCACGATCGCTTCCGTCGGCTTGGCATGATCCATGGCGTCATATTCGCGCGCTTCGACGGGATCGTCCATCACTTCCGGCTCGAGGATGCGATGCAGCATACTCATCCGCCGAAGTACGCCGGCGCGTTGCCGGCCTTCCATTTGATGTTGCAGCCGACGCTCGGGTAGTGCGGCTCGGGCACGCTCCTGCCGGCGAGCACGGCGTCGGCGGCGCGGCGCAGGTCCGCGCCGGTGGGCATGTTCTTCGACGAGTCGTACACACCCGAGGAAATGCGCGTCGGGCGTGTATCGTCGAACTGGCCGCGATAGGCGAGCTTGTGGTCCTTATCGAAAAGGAAGAAGTCCGGCGTGCACGCGGCCCGATACTCCCGCGCGACGTCCTGCGATGCGTCGTACAGATAGGGGAAGGTGTACCCGCGCTGACGCGATTCGGCCGCCATCATGTCGGGCGCATCGTCGGGATAGTTGGCGACGTCATTGGCGTTGATCGCCACGATCGCCAGTCCATTTTTCTGGTACTCGCGCCCGAACTCAGCAAGTGCCGAGGCGAGATGTTTGACGAACGGGCAGTGATTGCAGATGAACATCACCAGCACGGGTTTGCCGGCGAAGTCGGACAACTTGACGACATTGCCGTCGACATTCGGCAGGGCGAAGTCGGGGGCGGGCGTGCCGAGCGTGAGCATCGTCGATTCGGTTCGGACCATTGCTGAGAACCTCCTTTGTTTGATCATAGCATAACCGCTTAGAATGGCCCCATGTCATTCGGCAACGACATCCTCTACTCCGTCGGTGCCACACTGAGCAGTCCGCTCTGGGGCTACCGTCTTCTGCGCACTGGCAAATGGCGGACTGATTGGGCGTCGCGCTTCGGGCACGCCCCCGCGCAAGCGCGCGACGGGCGCAAGACGCTGCTCATTCACGCGGTGTCGGTCGGCGAGGTCAATGCGATCCGCCTGCTTGTCACGCAGCTTGAAGCGCACGGCGATCAACTCAAGGTCATCATCAGCGTCACGACGGACACGGGCATGGCGCGGGCGAAGCAACTCTTCGGCGAACGTCATGTCGTGGTGCGCTATCCGCTGGATTTCACGTCGAGCGTGCGGCGGTTTCTCGAAGCGGTGAAGCCGGACGCGGTGGCGCTGGTGGAGCTGGAGGTTTGGCCGACGTTCGTGGATGAATGTGCGAAGCGCGGGGTGCCGGTGATGGTGATCAACGGACGACTCAGCGCGCGGAGCTACAAGCGTTACGGCATGGTCCGGCCGCTGCTCAAGCCGACGTTCGCCAAACTCGCCGCCGCGGCGGCGCAGGATGCGGATTATGCGGAGCGGTTCGTCGGCATGGGCGTCGCGGCGGAGCGCGTGACGGTGACGGGGACGATGAAGTGGGACACGACGAAAATCGTCGACACGCTGCCGGGGGCGGACGCGCTGGCGGCGACGCTGGGCATCGATCGGAGGCGGAAGCTGATCGTGTGCGGCTCGAGCGGGCCGGGCGAGGAGAAGCTGTTCATCGAAGCATTGAGCGGCCTGGGCGATCCGCCGGCGCAGATTCTCATCGCGCCCCGCAAGCCCGAGCGTTTCGACGAGGCGGCGGCGGCGATGGGCAACCCGGTGCGGCGCCGCGACTGTCAAGATGGAACCACGCGGCCGATCGACGCGCGGGGTGTGTTTCTGCTGGACACGATCGGGGAACTGGGCAGGGCGTATGCGCTGGCGGATGTGGTGGTCATCGGGCGGAGCTTCTGTCCGCTGCACGGATCGGACATGACGGAGCCGATCGCGTTGGGGCGGCCGGTCGTGATCGGACCGAACGTGGAGGATTTTGCGGATATGATGGCTAAACTTGTGGCCGGCGGCGGCATCGTGCAGGTCGCGGAAGGGACCTCGCTCAGAGCGGCCGTCGAACGTCTGCTCGATCCGGCGACGGGATTGGCGCTGGCTCAGCGCGGGCGCGACGTGCTCAAAAGTCAGCAGGGCGCGACGCGGCGGAATGTGCAGATGATCCTCAAGCAGATGAAGCTCATCAGTGCGGAATCGTAGATATGTCATCAAGTGAGATTCGCCAGCAGGTTCTCGTCGGCGCCAAGCGCATCGTGATCAAGGTCGGGTCGCAGATCCTGACCAATGCGTCGGGCGGATTCGACACGCGCTACATGAAGCGGCTCGCCGAGCAGATCGCCGAGTTGATCGGACAGGGATGCGATGTGACGCTTGTCAGCTCGGGCGCGGTGGCGATGGGTCGGAAGATTCTGAATCTCGATAAGCGGCCGAAGGACGTCGGCGTGCTTCAGGCCGTCGCCTCCGTCGGGCAGACGGGATTGATGAACGCTTGGCACGAGTTCTTCGCCGAGTACGGGCTCAACATCGCTCAGATGCTTCTGACGCGGGATGATGTCGAAGATCGCAATCGGTATCTGAACATCCGCAATTGCCTGACGGAACTGCACGAGATGCGGGCCGTGCCGATCATCAATGAGAACGACACGGTCAGCGTGGCTGAACTTCGGCTCGGGGACAACGACGTGCTGGCGGCTCTGGTGGCCAACGCACTGTGCGCCGATGTACTGATCCTGCTGAGCGTCATCGACGGTTTGCAGGACGAGAAGGGCGAGGTGCTCGACGTCGTCGAAGACGTCGCGGCGGCGCGCTCGTTGATCCGCTCGGGCAAGAGCGAGATGGGCACCGGCGGCATGCATACGAAACTCGAAGCGGCACGCATGGTCACCGATGCCGGCGAGGCGGCGGTCATCGCCAACGGGCGTGCCAAGGATGTGATCCGACGGATCATGGCCGGCGAGACGGTCGGCACGCTGTTCGTGCCAGCGCAGCGACGCATGGCGCCGCGCCAGCGCTGGATCGGACAAGCCGTCCGCCCGGCGGGCGTCATCATGGTCGACGAAGGCGCGGCCATGGCGCTGATCGAACGCAACAAGAGTCTGCTCGCCACGGGCATCATCGACGTCGTCGGCCAATACCAGAAGGGCGACGTCGTGGTGATCCGCGACGCGCGCGGCCACGAACTGGCGCGCGGCCTGACGAACTACAACTCCGACGAAACCCGGGCGATCATGGGAAAACGCACCACGCAATTCGAAGACATCCTCGGCCGCCGGGCATACGACGAGGTCGTGCACCGGGACAACATGGCGATCACCTCCACGCGAACAGGATGAGGCATGAAGCAAACACTGCGCATTGGTGAATATCAGGTCGGACCGTCGCAACCGCTTCTGGTGATCGCGGGGCCGTGTGTGATCGAATCGCTCGATCAGTGTTTGCAGATCGGAGCGGCGGTCCTCGAGCGGTGTGCGGAGCGGGGGCTTTCGTATGTGTTCAAGGCGAGCTTCGACAAGGCGAACCGTTCGAGCATTCACAGCGCCCGCGGCCCGGGGCTTGAGGAGGGTCTTCGGATTCTCGAACAATGCCGAGAGAAACTGGGCGTTCCGGTGACGACGGATATTCATGAATCATCGCAAGCGGCGGCGGCGGGGCAGGCGGTCGATGTGATTCAGATCCCGGCGTTTCTGTGTCGACAGACCGACTTGCTCGCGGCGGCGGGGGCGACGGGCAAACCGGTCAACGTCAAAAAGGGCCAGTTCCTTTCGCCGGCGGAAATGACGAACGTCATCAGCAAGCTCACCGAGTCCAAGGCCGCGGGCATCATGCTCACCGAACGCGGCACGTTCTTCGGATACAACCGCCTCGTCAATGACTTCATCGGCCTTGGCGACATGCTCGATCTGGGCTACCCCGTCTGCTTCGACGTAACGCACTCCACACAGCAACCCGGCGGGCAGGGGCACACCAGCGGCGGGCGCCCCGATCGCGCGCCGCTGCTGGCGCGCGCGGCCGTGGCGGCGGGCGTGCATTCGCTGTTTCTGGAGACGCATCCGAATCCGCCCAAGGCGCTGAGCGATGCGGCGACGGTGCTGCCGATTCCGGTGGCGCTGAATCTGCTCGATGAGGCGGCGAAGCTGCGGGGGGCGATGGCGTAAGGTCATGGATACTGCTGCGATCGCTCGTACTCTCGCAAATGGCGCGCATAGTTGAGGGCGCTGTACGACTGCATGCCCATGAAGAAGCCGATCAGCCCGAGCCATAGTTCCTCGGCGTAAAGCGCGAGGCCGACGAGCGCGGCGGCGCCGAGGATGCCGATGACCGCGGCGATCATCAGACTCCGTCCCGCCCCGACGAAGAACCAGATGAGTGAACGCAGAATCTGTCCGCCGTCCAGCGGATAGATCGGCATCATGTTGAAGATCAGCAGCGCGAGATTGATCATCGACATCTCGTAAACCAGGCGGGCAGTCATCGGCTGATCGAGCGCGACGGTGAGCATGGCCAATCCGTACAGCACCGGCACGAGGACGACGTTGACGAGCGGCCCGGCGGCGACGGACCAGAGCGTCGCGCCGGGGCGGGGGGGCGGCTGCACGAACGCCAGCCCACCGAGCGGCCAGAGCACGATCCGCTCCGCCTTCCCGCCGACGGATTTGCACGCCAGCGCGTGACCATATTCGTGAATCAGCACGATCAGGAACAGGCACAGATATTCGAGGATGTAGTAGACAAGCGGCTCGCGGATTTCGCCTTCGGACATCGCGCCCGACTGCATGCGGTTGATCTGATACACCGCCGCCAGCAGCCAGCTCCAGTGCACGAACACATCGACGCCTAACTTGCGGAACAGCAGGAGCGAGCCGTTTTGAGTTTGTAACCGCGATGGATTCATGCGAGCGCCTTATCCGAAATCGCCGCGGCAAGGGCGGCCAGATCCTGCACGCGGTCGCCGAGCAGGGCGACGTCGATCGTGCACGCTTCATACGACCGCGCCATCGCTTCGGTTTGCGCTGCGGCGCGCGTGGGGCGAAGTATCAGTTCGCCCAGCCGAATCGCCAGCGAGCCCAGACTGATGCGACGCGGGTTGAGAATGTCGATGAGGATCGCGCAGGCGTGGCCGAGATGCGTGCCCAGTTCCGTCACGATCTGAATCGCCACCGCGTCCCCCGCCAGCGCGGCGTCGCCGACAATGCGCCCGTCGACATGCTCATGTTCATCGAGCACGGTCGGCGGATGCGGCTTCGCCAGCGCGATGCGGGCGAGCGAGCCCAGGGCCTTACCACTGGTGAATCCTTCAACGGACCCGGCCTTGCGGCAGCCGACCGGGCCGGCGTCGCGCAGGCGGACGTGCCCGATTTCGCCGGCGAGGTTGGAGACGCCGCGATGCAGCCGGCCATCGAGAATCAGGCCGGCGCCCTGGCCGGTGCCGCAGGTGAGGTAGACCATGTCGCTTACCGCCCGACGGCATCCCCAGTGCCACTCCGCCATCGCGGCGGCGTCGGCGTCATTTTCGAGATTGACCGGTATCCCCAACGCCTCGCGCACGCGTTCCACGACCGGCACATCGACCCAATGCGGCAGATTCGCCGGCGACTGAATTAATCCGCGCTTGCGGTCGAGCGGGCTGCCGACGCTGACGCCGGCGGCGGCGGGACGATGCGATCGGCACCACGGGCGCGCTGCGTCGATGAGCGATGCGACCGTCGTGTCGGGATCGGCAGTGTCGATTTGATGACGCTCGAGAATGCGGCCCTCGACATCGCCGAGGACGACGGCGGACTTGGTCCCGCCGATGTCAAACCCGAGCAGCAGCGGGGCGTCCATCGCTCAGACCTGCGCCGTCTGTCCGACCGTGCGGAACTTCTCGTAGCGGCGCTTGACGAGGTTGTCGATCTTGAATCGCTTCAGATCGCGCAGCGCGGCGACGAGCCACTTCTCGACCTCCGCCGCCGTCGACGCCGGGTCGCGATGCGCTCCGCCGAGCGGTTCTTCGATCATTTCGTCCACGACGCCGAGCTTCATGTTCTCGCGCGCCGTCAGATGAAGCTGCTCCGCCGCATCCGCCGCCTTTTCGCCTGTTTTCCAGAGAATCGCTGCGCATCCTTCGGGGCTGATCACGCTGTACCAGGCATATTGAAGCATCGAAATGCGGCCGCCCACGCCGATGCCCAGCGCTCCGCCGGAGCCGCCTTCGCCGATCACCACGCACGCGACGGGTGTCTTGAGCCGAGCCATCTCGCGCAGGTTGTACGCGATTGCCTCCGCCTGTCCGCGCTCCTCGGCCCCGATGCCCGGATACGCGCCAGGCGTGTCGATAAACGTCACCACCGGCAGTCCGAATTTCTCAGCGAGCTTCATCTTCGCCATCGCCTTGCGATACCCCTCGGGGTGAGCGCATCCGAAATGACAGGCGATCTTCTCCTTGACGTCCTTGCCCTTGTTATGCGCGACGATCAGGCACTTGTGCGGGCCGATGCGGCCGAAGCCCGTGATGATCGCCGGGTCGTCGCCATAGCGCCTGTCGCCGTGCAACTCGGCGAAGTCCTTGACGATCGCGCGGATGTAGTCGATCGACTGCGGGCGACCCGGATGGCGCGCCACCTGCACCGTCTGCCACGGCGTGAGCCGCGCATAAGTCTTCTTCATCAGCGTCGCGTGACTCTGCCGAAGCTTCTTGATCTCCGCCGCGAAATGACCGTCCGCGTCGTCCTGCTTCTCAAGTTCAGCGATCTGCTTTTCAAGCTGCACCAGCGGCTTTTCGAACTCGAGCTGGTAGCTGCCTTCGTACGTTCCAGCGGGCATGAGCGTCTCCATCGAGGCCGCCTCACCACCCGTCGCATCGCGGCGGCGGATCGGCTAGCATGGCCCATTCGTGCGGGTATTATACCCGACCTAAGGACCCGTATGACGTTACCCGCATTCAAGCAGATCACCATCGTCGGCCCGGGGCTGCTGGGCGCTTCGATCGGCCTGGCGCTCAAGCACGCCGGGTTCATCGGGCGCATCGTCGGCGTGGCGCGCTCCCAAGCGACGCGCGACACCGCCCTCGCCCGCAACTGCATCGACGACGCCACCGACGACCTGCTCGCCGCCGCGCGGCACAGCGATCTGATCCTCCTCGCCACGCCCGTCAACACCATCATCCGCCAACTCTCCGAACTGCGCGACGTCGATGCGATCATCACCGACGTCGGTTCGACGAAACGCAGCATCGTCCACGCCGCTTCGCAGGTGCTCAAACATCCGGAGCGCTTCGTCGGCTCGCACCCGATGGCCGGCAGCGAGAACACCGGACCCGAACATGCGCGGGCGGATCTGTTCAAGGGAAAGCCGGTGATCATGACGCCGAGCCCGGCGACGGAGGAAGCGACGATGCGCGGCGTCGAGCAACTCTGGAAGTCGCTGGGCATGCTCGTATACAAGGCCGCGCCGGAGCTGCACGATCAGATGGTCGCGCACATTTCGCATGTTCCGCATGTGATGGCGGGTCTGCTCGTGCTGCTGGCGGAGCAGGGGGGCGGGCTGCATGTCGCCTCGACCGGGTTCACCGACACGACCCGCCTCGCCAGCGGCGACCCGCAGCTCTGGGCCGACATCCTCACAGACAATCGCAAGCAGGTCGTGCGGGCGCTGGACGAACTGAGCGCTTTGATCGACGATCTGCGCCATCGTCTGACCGACGGGCAGCGCGAGCCGGTCTGCGAACTTCTGGAAACCGCCCAGCGCATCCGCAATCGCTGGCTCAAGGAAAACGCGGAGCGAAATCATGGAATATGAACTGGGCATCATCGGCGGAGGCAACATGGCCGAGGCGATCGTCCGCGCCGCCGTCGACCGCGGCGTCCTCGATTCGAAAAAAGTCATCGTGTCCGACCCCGCCGGGCAGCGGCGAAAAGTGTTCGACGCGATGGGCGTGCTGGCGGTCGAATCCAACCAGCAGGTCATTCTCGACGCGGCCCAGATCATGCTCGCCATCAAGCCGCAGATGCTTCCGACCGTCGCCGCCGATTTGCAGTCGCTCGATGCGGAGCGCCAGATTGTCATGTCGATCATGGCGGGCATCACGACGAAGAAGCTCGCCGCAACGGTCGGCAAGAAGCTGCGCATCGTGCGCGTGATGCCCAACACGCCTTTGATGGTCGGCATCGGCATGTCCGGAGTGGCGGTCGGCGTGGACGCGAACGAAGGCGATGACCTCTTGGCGATGCAGATTTTCGGCGCGTCCGGCGAAGCGGTGCGGCTGGCAGAGGACGCCATCGACGCCGTGACCGCTGTGTCGGGGTCCGGTCCCGCGTATGTGTTCTACCTCGCGGAGGCGATGACCGAGGCGGCCAAGTCGCTGGACCTGCCCGACGATGTGGCAGCATTGCTCACACAGCAGACGATTCTCGGCGCGGCCACATTGATGCGCCAGTCGCCCGACACGCCCGCCGAACTTCGCCGCAAAGTCACCAGCCCCGGCGGCACCACGCAGGCGGCCATCGAAACGATGGACCGCCATCAGATCAAGGCGCACATCATCGAAGCCATCCAGGCCGCCGCCGCCCGCTCGCGCGAACTGGGCAAGTGATCACTCCAGCCCCGGCAGATCGGCCGGGGGCGCGCCGAATGTGTTGGCGGGTTTGCTGATTCTGCCCCAAAGTTTCGTGTGCAGGTTCTGCGTCGCGCCGCCGGTGATGAGTCGGTACCAGCCCTCGGTCAGGCCGGCGTCGATGTTCAGGGCGGGGTTCGAATCGCCCGTGAACTGAGCTTCGGCGCACGGGTGCCATTCGTTTTTGGCATCGCGGACCCATGTGCGCGTGAACCGAGCTTCGCGGGCCAGCTTCGCCGACTCGAAATTGCGCCGAAAGTCCTCGACGAACGAGTAGTACCCGTTCATGAGCCGCCCGCCAGTGATGGTGGAGAACGTGGCCATGTGCTTCCACGTTTTCGTCTCGGGCATGAAGAAGTAGCCGCTGTACACGGTGCGATCGCTGTCGGCGGCGGCGGTGACAAGGAAGTGGTACGTCTCGCCGATGTTCCAGTCGTAATCGAACATGCTCTTGCCGCCGGTGCCTTCGCCGCCGAATCGGCTCACGCGCACGTTCTCGCCCTGCGCGAGCACCTGCACGCGTACTTCATCCGGGACCGAGCCCGGGTCGTTGCCTTCGTGCTTGTCCCAGACGGAGAAGATGGCGATCTTCTTGCCGTTGGCCAGTTCCTGAAAGCCCATGTATCCCGTCGACCAGCCCGCCGCCATGAAGTACGAGCCGGGGGCGGACTGCATGATCTTCATCTCATTGAAGAAGGCCGTGCCCGTCGGGGCCTTGTAGAACAGATGGATCGAGCGGCAGGCGCGCTGTTCCGGCACCGGCTCCGCACGCACGACGCTTGTCCACGCCACCGCCGCCGCCAGCACGTACATGATCATTTGCCTCGTCATGTTCATACAGACCTCACGCCGCCGGCGAAGTTCCTTACGCGTCGGGCCGAATTTTTCGTTCGCCGACTTTCTCGGCGGGATTGCCGCGGTAGATGCCGTACGCCTGCGTGTCCTTGGAGATGACGGAGCCGGCCGCGGCAATCGAGTGCGATCGCATGATGACACCCGGCCCGACGAGCGCTTTCGCACCGACCCAGACGCCGTCCTCGAGCGTGATTGATGCGAGGCGCAGCCCGAACGCCGGATCGGTCCAGTCGTGATTACCCGTGCACAGATACGCGCCCTGGCTGATGCAGCAGTTGGAGCCGACGGTGATAGTCACGATCGAATCGAGCCATGCGTCTTCGCCGATCCATACGTGATCCCCGATGACGAGCCGCCAGGGATATTTGACGTTGACGCCCGGCTTGATGACAACGCCTTGTCCGATCTTCGCGCCGAACAGACGCAGGAGCGCGACGCGCAGCCCGCTCGATGGATGCAATTTGGTATGGATGAACAGCGCGTTGACCAGAAACCAGATCGACCGCTTGACGGCCCCCGCGCCGGGGTCGTAGTTGCTGTTGTCGTACCGGGCGAGTTGAACTTTGGGGGCGTCGGCCATGGGTCAGATCAGTTCACCGCCACGACCGACTTGACCTCCGGCACGCGGGCCGTGAGGTTCTTTTCCACGCCGTGCTGAAGCGTCATGGAACTCGACGGGCAGCCGACGCATTCGCCGTGGAAGCGGATCTGCACGACGCCGTCGTCGGTGATGTTGACCAGTTCGATGTCGCCGCCGTCGGATTGGACGGCGGGGCGGATGAGCTCAAGGACATGCTCGACGCGCTTGCGGAGGTTGTCGGAACTGGGAACCGTATCAGCGCTCATATGAGTCGAGTCCTTTCGAGCATCCCCCGGCCCCCGGATGCATCAGCCGGCGGGCATTTGACGCCGGGGCATTTTAGATCGTTTCGCAGGCAAGAGCCAGTCGCCGCCTCGCGGAGTTTTGGCCGGTCCGCTATGATGGCGAATCTTATGAGCAGCACGCAAAAACCCTGGGAACACGCCAAGAGCGGCGGGTCCGAACACGACGCCCTTGCCGCCCGGTTCGTCGAGTCCCTGTCCTACGACACGCGTCTCTACAAGCACGACATCGCCGGCTCCATCGCCCACGCCCGCATGCTCCAGCATGTCGGCCTCATCTCCGCCGACGAACTTTCCGCCATCGAGCGCGGCCTCGGTGAAATCCAAAACGAAATCGAAGCCGCCCAAGTCACCGGCTGGCCCGGCTGGAGGATCGAACTCGAAGACGTCCACATGTGCATCGAAGCAGCCCTGATCGAAAAGATCGGCGACCCCGGCCGAAAACTGCACACCGGGCGGAGCCGCAATGATCAGGTGGCGACGGATATTCAGTTATGGATCGAATGCGAAAGATGCCAGATTCGATCGGACATCGAACGTCTCATTCGCGCATTTATCCGATTGGCTATCGATCAAGGTGATATTGTCATTCCTTCATATACACATCTTCAGCGAGCGCAGCCAATTGTTGTCGGCGGCGAAGCGGGGGCTTGGAAAGAAGCATTTGAGCGATGCCGCTGTCGATTTGAAAATTTGAGTTTCGACTATTCTCCGCTCGGCTCAGGCGCGATTGCCGGTTCGTCGTTGCCGCTTGACCGGGAGTTCGCAGCGAAACAGATGCGGATCGGAATAATGGACCTCGTAACGGATAACAGCATCGAATCCACAGCATCAAGAGATAACGTCCTCGATTTTGCATATGCCCTGTCGATGACCAGCATGTGGCTCTCGCGCTGGGCGGAACAGTGGATCATCTACATGACCGCTGAGTTCGGCACGCTCTCCATCGGCGATGCGTTCACGACCGGCTCGTCGATGATGCCGCAGAAGCGCAATCCCGACATGCTCGAACTCATCCGCGGGCGGTGCGGGAATGTGTACGGCCACCTCGTGGCGCTGCTGACGATCTGCAAGGGCATCACCATCGGTTACAACCGCGACCTGCAGGAAGACAAGCGCCACGTCTTCGCGGCGTACGACACGGTGCGCGACTGCCTTCAGATGGCGACGGCGATCGTCAAGTCGGCCAAGTTCAAGTCGCCGGACATGAGCCGGGGGTTCATGGATGCGACGTCGCTGGCTGAGTATCTCGTGACGAAGGGCGTCCCGTTCCGCACCGCTCATCAGGTCGTCGGCTCCCTCGTGCGGCACTGCATCGAAAACAACATCACCCAACTGTCCGACCTGTCCGTCGACCAGATGAACCGTTTAGCGACGCCGCTTGCGGCGGGCTCTCCACCAATCGACAAAATCGTCTACGACTGGCTCGGCGCCGAGAACGTCGTCAAGCGCTATCAGACCTACGGCAACGCCGGCCTGTCGGGCTACCGGCAGCAGCTCGACGAATGGAAAAAGCGCCTCGGCGGTCATGACGAATCGCCCGCCCCCGAAAAATCGCTCTTCGGTGAAGACCTCAAGCTCGACGATCATGATGCCGCGCTCATCGCCGCGTATGAACAAGCGGGGCGGACGCTTGACGATCTTCCCTACACCGACGAGTTCGAAGCCATCTATAAATCGGCGGCGGGGGGGCGCGACCGCTCGGCCGTGTTCCATCGGCTGCATAACCTCCGCAAAGCCGGCAAACTTCCGAAGCTCGGCCGGACGGCGCAGGCGGCCCCGCTCGTCACCGATGAGCAGCAGACCATCCTCATCGAACTCGTCACCGGCGCGATCGGCAAGCTCTCGCTGCGCGATCAGCTTCCCTTCACCGACCAGTTCCCCGCCATCGTCGACGCCTTCAACGCCCGCACCGGCCTGCAGTTCAGCCCCTATCAAGTCTGGCGCGTCGTCGCCAAACTCGCCAAATAAGCCGCTTGCGGCTTGGCAAATGAGCTAGCGGTTTACTTGCGGTCAACCATTTGACTTTTTCTCATCACCCTGCGTAACCTTGTCTCTCAACCATGCATCGGAAAGTGACGATGAAACGTAGCTCGCAAATTTCGACGCTCTGGCACGACACCGCGATGGCCGTCTTGGCGCGCCGTGTCTGCCGCATGGACTGTACCCGCTCGTAGGACCCGATTGAATCACCGATCAATCAACGCCCGCGAGCTTCAAAACTCGCGGGTTTTTTAATGCTTTCGCCTCAAAGGAGGCCCACCATGACCGCACTGCTCGACTCCATCACGCTCAATCGCCAGGCCATCCGGTTCCTTCTGGACCGTCGCGCCGGCCGGCTTGTTTCCGATCTGCACACGGGCCAGGAACCCTTGGTCACCAAAATCACCTATCGTCCCGGCGAACGGGGCTCTTTCGTGACCGATGTGCCCGCCGACACCGCTCATGCCGCGCTTCTGCGGCGGGGCGGCAGGGCGACTCTGCACATCGTCGCCCCCAAAGGCACGCACGACGGACTCTGGCACGTCGAGGCACAGGTCGAGATTCAGCCCCTGCGCGAATCCGACGGCCGGCTGCACGTGCAGCTCTGGCCCACGCACCTGACCGCACGCACGCACCAGCCCGCCCCGGCGATGGCCGTCGCCTGATTCGGTTCGCGCATGGCGTACAATGGACCCATGCGCGAACTGGATCTGCTCAAGCACGTCTACGCCGCCAACAAGCGGCTGCCGCGGCAGGTCGTCATCCCGCCCGGTGATGACATGGGCGCGATCCGCCTCGGCGGCGAGACCGTGCTCGTCACCGTCGATCAGGTCATCGACGGCGTGCATGTAAAACTTGCCGACACGCCGCTCGAATTGGTCGGCCGCAAGGCGGTCACGCGCAATCTGTCCGACGTCGCCGCCATGGCCGCCAAGCCGCTCGGCGCGGTCGTGGCGGCGGCGCTGCCGCGCGGGTTCGGCGAAGCGAATGCAACGAAGTTGTTCGACGCCATGCGTCAGACCGCCGAGGGGTACGACTGCCCGCTCGTTGGGGGCGACATCGCGATGCACGATGGGGCGCTGACCTTGAGCGTGACCATCTTCGCCGAACCGGCGGGCATCGATCCGATCCTGCGAAGCGGGGCGAACGTCGGCGATGCCGTCTGCGTCAGCGGAAAGCTCGGCGGATCATGGCGCGACGGCGCCCGGGCGCATCTGGAATTTGAGCCGCGCATTGAGCTGGCGCGGCGGCTCGCCGGCGATGCGGCGACGCGGCCGAGCAGCATGATCGATCTTTCCGACGGACTGGCCAGCGACCTGGCCCGTATCTGCGAACAATCGAACGTCGCGGCCGTGATCGATGCGGCGAAAATCCCGACGCGAAAGCAGGGGGGCGACGCCCTCGCGGCGGCGCTGTTCGATGGTGAGGACTACGAATTGTGCTTCACGCTCAGCGAACAAGCCGCCCGCGCCCTGCCCCATGAAATCGCCGGCGTGCCTCTGAGCATCGTCGGTCATATCATCAGCGCAGCGGACGCCCCGCACGAGGGCCGCATCTGGCTGACGGAAATCAACGGTGAACGACGACCGCTGACGCAGGCGGGATGGGAACATCACACGTGACGATGAGCAAGACATCGACGATTGCATTCACCTCCGACGCCCCGGCGAAAACGATCGCGCTCGGCAGCGCCATGGCGCGGATCGTGCGGGCGGGCGATGTGATCGCATTGGTGGGTGAACTGGGCGCGGGCAAGACGCAGTTCGTGCGCGGGTTCGCTGACGGGCTCGGCATGAACGCCCGGGCGGTGGCGAGCCCGACGTTCGTGCTCATGGTCGAACACGAAACCGACGACCCGAACCGGGCGCTGGTGCACATCGACGCATACCGCATGGACACTTTATCGGACCTTGAATCCATCGGCTGGTCGCCAGAGCTTTTCGATACGGCGGTGACGCTCGTCGAATGGGCCGATCGTATCGAGCAACAGTTGCCGGTGGATCACCTGCGCATCGAAATCGAACATACCGGCGAAACCACACGGACGATTTCGATCAGCGGCTCCGGCGCCTGGGCGGACCGATTCGATGACGTTCGCGCCGCGGTCGAGCCGCTTTGCCAAACGACGCCGTGTCCGACGTGCAAAACGCCCGTGACAATCGCCGCGGCGACGTATCCGTTCTGCGGCGAGCGGTGCAAAATGGCGGATTTGAACAAGTGGTTCAGCGGGGCCTACATGGTCAGCCGTCCGCTCAAAGCCGAGGACGACGAGTTGGACGTTTGATCACGAACCGGCGGGTTTGACGCCGTAGATGATCAGCCGGTGACCAGCGGGCTCGAGTCCGTGTTCGCGACAAATCTGGTCCCGCAGCGCCTCGAGCTCGGGGCTGTGAAACTCAATGACTTCGTCGGTGTCCATGTTGACCAGGTGATCGGTCGGCTTGCGCCCATAGATCAACTGGTAATGGGCCAGCTTCGAATCGAGGAGCACCTCCTGAATGATCCCAGCTTCAACGAGGTGCTTGATCGTGCGGTAGATCGTGGCCTTGGAGACATGATGCCCGGCGGCATGCATCTCGAACATGAGCTGCTCGGCTTCAAAGAGCCCATCCTTGGCGAGGACGGCGTCAAGAATCATCGCCCGTTCGGATGTGAACTTGAGGCCGCGTTTTTTGAGGAACCGCCGAAAGATGCTGCACAGCGGCGCGACGATCAACGCGTCGCCGGCTTCGGGTGGCTGATTGGAGGGATTTGTCACCAAGATTCAAAGTCCGATAATCACTGTTATGTTAAATCGGGGGGCACAACGGCATGAGGGCTGAGCCATGCCGTTGACACAGTGTATCGAGTGCGGTCGGACGATCAAACACTACGACGGGGGCGTGCTGCGTCAGGTCCGGTCGAATCGGCGCTATTGCTGCCCGGCTCATCGACAGCGGGCCTACCGCCGGCGGCAGCGTGAACGACGGGAAGTTGTGAACCGCCGGGGCGAGTAGTCTTGATGAAACTCGCCCAAGCTGACACGGAGGTCAGGCCGACCATCGCCCGCCGCCATAGGTGCGGATCGTGGTGGTGTACGCACTGCTGCCGCCCGAAGGCGTGGGTGGTGCGTCGTCGGATTCGTGAAGTCGCGGACCGGTGGCAGAACACGCGGCTGATCACCCTGACGGTAGATCGTAAGCGCTGGGCGTCACCGCGTACCGTGTGGGAGCAGGTCGCGTTGAACGCCCTCGTGCCAAGGCTGATGCGGCGACTGGGCATCAAGCGATGGGTGTGGGTGCTTGAGTTTCAGACCAAAACGGGTGAAGGATGGCCACACTGGCACGTCCTCGCCGACGTGGGGTACGTCGAATACGCGGAAATTCGCCGGCTCTGGTGGGGGCTATGGGGCATCGGCAACATCGATGTGCAGAAAGTGAACGCCGCGTCAGGAGCGTGGTATCTGTCGTCGTACCTCACGAAGGCGTCCGCCGCCCCGCCGTGGGTGCTTGCGATGACACGACCGGTCAGGCGGATCGCCGCGAGTAGGCTGGTCGGTCGCATCACGTCGACGACTGCGGAAGAACGTGCGATCAGTGGTGCGGATGGCAGCGTGCCGGACGTGTTCGAGCGGGAGCATCCGCCGACCGATGCGTTGCGGTCGAGGCCGGATCGTCGTGGCAAGCCGCTGCTATGGAAGCTCGCGGAGTGCGGTCGGGGATGGATGGTGAGACTCGATGGACGGTGGCAATGGTTCACCGGCGGGGCTGTACCGAAGCACGTAGAGCGTCTCGCTCGTGACTTTGTTGTGATGGAACCGGCAGAAGCAATGAAGCGGGTCACTTCGCGGCATAGGGCGAGCATGACTCGTGGTTTGATCGAGGCTGCAGCGGCTCGTGTGTGGGACCGGGCAGTCCGAACGTTCTCAGACGCGGAGGCGATGCGGCCGTTGTCACCGTGGGAGCTTCCGTGGTCAAGGCTGCGACCGCCACCGGACCGTCCGCCAGACACGCCGCCGGAGCCGCGTCTGTTCGAGGGGGCGACAGGATGGATCGCAGAGCACAGGAATGCAAGGGGGCGATCACGCCGCGGCACAGATCCGCTTCAGGTCGCAGGAGCGGGCACAATTCACACCAACGAGGCAATGCGACGGCCTCATGCGCACACGGAAGGCACAAATGAACAGGTCAAGCATCGAATTGCGACGTGAGGTTGAGGACGTTATCCAGCGGGGGCGTCTTTTGCTCCCGGAGGTGCAGTATCGATACCTAGCTGCGGTGGCGTACAACGGCCTAACAGCGACGGACCTCGCGGTCCTCCTGTGCCCGTCGTGCCCGAAAGTCCGCCGAGTTCAAATGATGATCCGTGGCATCGTGCGGAGACTCAAAAGCCCGGACGCCCATGCACTCGTGAGGTGTGCAAGTAAACTGACAGCGGAACAGTGGGAAGTTGCAAGGCAGCACATCGTGGGTCGGGAGACTCTCCGGTCTACGGCGGAAAGCTTGGGGCTGACCCTCTGGCGGGTCCGCACGCTAGTAACTGAGGTGCGTGAGGCAATCGCAGGGGAACGCAGGAGGAAAGCCACGCAGGCACAAATAATGCGGCGGCTTCACGACGACTGATCGGGGAGGCGGTTCACGTGGGCTGCTGCCGCGAGCGACTCGCGGCATCACGTGGGCTCCTGCCGCGAGCGACTCACGGCATCTGCCGCGTAACAGGCCCGCCTGTGCTTCGCTCCGGCGTGGCCAAGCCCCGCCTCCGCGACTGTGTCGCCTGCCGCTCGCTTCAACGGCACTTCGCGGCGGGGTAATCCTCAACGCGGACCATGCTCATCGCGTTGTCCGCCTCCTCCTCCGCACGGTGGTCCCCCCTGATCGAGTGCCGAGCACTCGTGCGTCGCCAGAGCGACGCGGGTGCTTTTGGGGCCAGCCCCAATCTGCTGTGCCGAGCTACGCAGACCAGCACCGGACCCACTCAAGCATGAGTGAGTGGGTCCGCTCAACTGATCGGTTGGGTACACCGCTTCGCTAGGTGAAGCACCCAACCGATCAGTTGAGCCATCAGGGGGGACGCCGATTCACCTCATCATCCCGGAGGAGGAATCGGTGAATCGGGTGCGGAGGAGGATGCTACGGCTTCAAGCTCCGTTCCGCCCTCCGGGCGGCGCTACCGCCGCGAGGATCGCGGGCCTGAACGCCTCGCCGGCGGGCTTCTCATTCTCCTCCGTGGTGACACGCCCTTGTCATCCCCGCCGAACGCCAGCAGCGAGGATGGGTGGTAACATCAGGCAATGCGGTTTGCCCTCGCCCTCATCGATATCGTCTTCAAGACTCTCGCGTGGCTATGCGGTGAACGCGGTGCGTTCGACCGCCCGCCACGCGGGCGAACCCGCCGCTGGCAAAATCGCTGGTCCAAAAGCAACCAGCGACGACGACGCCAACCGCAAAGAGGATGGGTTGATTCGGCGGACAAATGCCGTTACGATTAGTGCAGCCAAGTCACATCGACTCAACATCCGGTATGCCGTTACGGATGTTCACCCCGCATCACTGTTATGTTAAATTGGCCAGCAGGGCACAACACGGTTTTTGCGGGGTTGGGCCCGATTCTGTCGTTTTGCGATCCCGGGACGTTGGATCTACCAGGGGTTGCAAATGTGGACGCAGGCATGATACTCGTCCGCAAGGATGGATGCCAACAGTTGCATCATTGTTACGGAGTCACGCGGACATGGGCATGGAAATCGAAGCGAAGATGCGGCTCACCGATCGGCTGGGCATGATCGGGCGGATTCGACAAGCGGGCGGGACGCTGGCGGAGGAGCGACTTGAGTGCAACATCTTCATGGACACGCCCGGCGCGGCCCTTCGCAAGACGGATTGCGGGCTGCGCGTGCGTCGGGAGACGCCCACGGACGGCTCGGGGCCGTCGCGTGTGATCATCACGCACAAAGGCCCCCGGCTGCCCGGCCCCCTCAAGCAGCGCGTCGAGACGGAGCTTCGCGCGGAGGACGCGGAGGCGTCGGTCGCCCTGCTGACGGCGCTGGGTTTCGTCGAAACGGTGCGCTTCGACAAGCGGCGTCAGAGCTGGCGGCTCGAGGGCTGTTCGATCGAACTGGACGAACTACCGAGGATCGGATCGTTCATCGAGATCGAAGGTCCGGACGAGGCGACGGTGATGAGCGTGCGCGAGAAGCTCGGACTCAGCGACGAGCCCATGATCCGCGAAAGTTATGCGGCGATGGTGCACGCGTATCTGAACGAGCAGCCGGCGGGGAGTCGCACACTTACTTTTTAATTCCGCAGGTTTGGGCGACGAATTTCTTGAAGCGGTCGAAGAGGTCGATGGCGATGGGGCCGGGTTTGCCGGAGCGGACGGGGACATGGTCGAGTTCGATGACGGAGGCGACTTCGCTGGTGGTGCCGACGGCGATGATTTCATCGGCGCGGCGCATGCGGTCGGCGTGGAAGTATTCTTCGCTGACGGTGTAGCCGGCGTCGCGGGCGAGGTCCAGGACGATGCGGCGGGTGATGGAGTCGAGGATGCGTCCGTCGAGGGGATGGGTCAGAAGGTGACGGCCTTCGGTGATGATGACGCCGCGGGCGGAGGCCTCGGTGACGATGCCGTCGGATCGGATCAGGATGGCTTCATCGCAACCGTCATCGACGGCGGCCTGCGTGTCGAGGACATTGGCGAGGAGCGAGATCGCCTTGATGGAGCAGAGCGCCCATCGGGTTTCGGGGCGTGTGATCGCCTTGAGCGGGGTCACAGGGGCGTCCGCGCTGTAGGCATGTTGCGGATAGGCGATGGCCAGGACGGTCGGGCGGACGGGCGGGTTGGGGAACTTGTGTTTTCGGGGGGCGGCGCCGCGCGTGACCTGCCAGTAGACGGAGGCGTCGGCGAGGTTGTTGCGCTTGAGCAGCTCGCGGCTGACCTGGTCCAGCGGCATTTCGCCGGCGGGGTAGGCGATGCGGATTTCGCGCATGCTGGCGTTCATGCGCTGCATGTGCTCGCCGATGGCGATGGGCTGCTGGTTATAGAAGCGCACGACTTCGTAGACGCCGTCGGCGTACATGAACCCGCGGTCTTCGACGCTGACGGTGGCCTGGTCTTTGGGTAGCCATTGGCCGTTGAGGTACACTATCATGCTCATAGGTTTAGAGGATATCCCGTCGATGGGCAAAGGTCGATTCCGCAAGTCGCCGTGGTTCTGGCCGATCGTGCTGGCGGTCATGGTGCATACGACCATGGCGAGCTGGCTGATCTGGCAGCGGTTCATCATGCCGGAGCCAAAGGCGGTCGGACCGCGCACGGACATGCTCGACCTGTCGGCGGCGAGCGAAGACGCGCACGGCAACGGACAGATTGAACAGAAGCAACTCGGCAGCGCGATCGAGGCGGGCGTGGCCAATGCGTCGGCGATGAGCGATGTGCAGAAGAAGGTCACCATCGAGGAGAAGGCGGCGTGGCTGGAGCGCAACGCCAGTCCCGAATCGGTGCAGCAGATCAGCGAGCTGGTTAAGAAAAGCGTCAACGCCCCGGACCGGGCGTACGAGCCGCTCGATCCGCCCCCCGCCGGTGCGTTCGATTTTGACAGCATGCTGCCGTACTCATCCAAGCGTCAGGTCGGCGACGACAAGATCGAGCGGAGCGTGCAGGTGTGGGTCGACAAGGACGGCCGATCCATGACGCAGACCGTCCGCCGCACGGCCGACGCCAACGGCGTGATGCATGAATACCGCGGGACCTATTCGACCGACGGCAAGCTCTTCGAATCCGAAGTGCCCGTCAGCGGCAACGGCACGGCCGACTCGGTCATCGAGACGATGAGCAAGTCGCCGATGCTGCATCAGCTTTTCACCAACGGATTGCTGCCGGCTCTCGAAGCCGTGCGGACGAAGCAGGAGGCCAAGCCGTCCGCCCCATCCCAGACACCCGAGGCGTCGGGGTCCCCCGCCGGAACGGACAAGCCGTAGAATTCGCGGCCGCCGTTCGTGCATTGGCGGCGTCGGGTGATTACAATCGGCCTCACGACGACAGGAGACACCGATGCGTCAACGCATCCTGATTGGTTACATCTTCATCATGCTCGCCGCCGCCCTGCCGGTCGGCTGCTCCAAGTCGGCTTCGAAGGACGAAGGCATTTTCGCCGGCTTGATGCCGCCCAAGCCCGCCGACGTCGCGCGCGATGCGTTCAACGTCACCGACCCCGACAAGCGGCGGCGCAGCGTGAACCTGCTTTCCAACGCCCCCTTCGGCGGCGAGGCCCCCTACCTCAAGACGTACCGGCTTCTCGTGGACGACCCGGACCCGACGGTGCGGGCGGCGTGCCTGCGGGCGCTGGGCAAGCATGGACAGATCAGCGATGTGCCCGCCATTCTGCCCTACCTCAAGGACAAGACGAGCTTCGTGCGATGGGAAGCCGCCAAGGCGCTGCAACGCCTGCACAGCCCCGACGCCGTCGACCCCCTGCTGACGACGCTTCATGAAGACGACGACCCGGACGTTCGCACGGCGGCGGCTAACGCGCTGGGTCAGTACCCCGAGCCGCGCGTTTTCGCCGCCCTCATCGGCGCGCTTCAGGATGAGGACTTTACGGTCGTGACCGAAGTCGTGCATTCGCTGGAAGTACTCACCGGTCAGGACTACGGCGAAGACGGCGCACAGTGGCTTTCATGGTCGCAGCATCAGGACAAGCATCTGTTCGCCGGGCAGGAGGCGTATTACTACCCGCAGTTCGTGCGCCCGCCGACGATCTGGGACAAGATCAAGTTCTGGAAGTCGCGCAAGGTCGTCGTGCCGACGCAGCCGACGGGCATCGAGCAGGCGAATGATCCCTTGGTCGGCCCCCCCGCCGCCCCCGCCGCTTCCGCCGCCGATCCCGCGGCTGGTCAAAGCACGGTCGCCAAATAACCGATAACAGTTCCACCCGCGAGTCACACACGGAGGATGGTTCGTGCGCGCATTGGTTTTCGACGGTCAACACGCCAAGCTCCAGCCCAAGCACCCGGACCCGACGCCGACGACCGGCGAGGCGATCATCCGTCCGCTCAAGGTCGGCGTCTGCTCGACGGATCTGGAAATCTGCCGGGGCTACATGGGATTCACCGGCGTGCTCGGACACGAGTTCGTCGGCATCGTCGAAAGCGTGCATCCTTCTTGCAACGACAAGGCCAAAGCCCTCGTCGGCAAGCGCGTCGTCGGCTCCATCAACTGCGTCTGCGGTACGTGCGACATGTGCAAGGGCGGGCTGAGCAACCATTGCCGCAACCGCACCGTGCTGGGCATCGCCGGACGCGACGGATGTTTCGCCGAGCGGTTCAGTCTGCCGGCCGTGAATCTCTTGCCCGTGCCCGATCGGCTCGATGACGATCGCGCGGTGTTCACCGAGCCGCTCGCCGCCGCGTGTAATGTGATGCAGCTCCTCTGCGTCGAGTCCCGACCGTTCATCACCGTCCTCGGCGACGGCCGCCTCGGCCTCCTCACCGCGCAAGTCATGAGCAAGCTCAACGCCTCCGTCCGCCTCATCGGCAAGCATCCCGAAAAACTCGCCCTCTGTGAAAAGTGGGGCATCAAGCATCGCCCGCTCGACGACCTGGCCCTCCGCGCCGATCAGGATGTCGTCGTCGATTGCACCGGCTCGGCGACGGGGCTCGAAACCGCCATGAAGATGGTCCGCCCCCGCGGCAAGATCGTGCTCAAGACCACCGTCGCCGATCAGAAGAACGTCGATCTCTCGCCGATCGTCATCAACGAGATTCAACTGCTCGGCTCGCGCTGCGGGCCTTTCCCCGATGCCCTGTCCATGCTCGCCGCCGATCAGATCGACGTCCTGAGTCTCATCACGCGCCGTTACAAGTTCGACGAAGCTGAAAAAGCCCTCGCCGCCGCCGCCCAGCCCGGCGCGCTGAAGGTGCTCATCGAATTCGACTGAACGACGGGTTGACCCCGCCCCCCGTTTTGCGAGCGGGCTTGCCCGCTGCTTGCCCCCCGCTTCGACCCCCCTATGATTGTTTCGTCATGAACGAAATGATCGCCGATCTCATTCGCCAATCCCTCCCCGATGCGACCGTCCACGTCGTCAGCCCCGATGGCGTCCACTTTCAGGCCCTCGTCATCAGCGCCGCCTTCGAAGGCCAGCCCCTCGTGCGACAGCATCAGACCGTCATGGCCGCCCTCAAGGACGACTTCGACTCCGAACGCGTCCACGCCCTGGCCCTCAAGACCTTCACCCCCGAAAAATGGCGGCAAAACCAGCACCTTTACGCACAGCTTACCCGCGAGGAATCCAAAAATGGATGACGCCACCAAACAGAAAATCGAATCCTACATCAAGGACAACCGCGTCATGCTCTTCATGAAGGGCACGCCGACCTTCCCCCAATGCGGATTCAGCGGCCAGGTCGTCGCCATCCTCAAACACCACGGCGCCCAGTTCGGCGCCTGCAACGTCCTCGAAGACATGAACATCCGCCAGGGCATCAAGGAATTCGCCAACTGGCCCACCATCCCCCAACTCTACGTCGAAGGCCAATTCATCGGCGGCTGCGACATCGTCACCGAAATGCACCAGAACGGCGAACTCAAATCACTCCTCGAAGGCGCCGAATCCGGCTCGTAAGCGAGCTTCGCTCGAAATGACCAATGACAAAATCCCAATGACCAAGGTAATGACGAATGTCTCAATGTAGGAGGCCGCAGGCCGTTCCTCCATTGGTTATTGGTGCTTGGTCATTGGTCATTCATTTCTCATCATGCAACTGCATGATGCGGCCCCGCATCGCTTCCGTGAACTTCACATTCCGGCGCGACATCACTGTCTGAGCGACTTCGCAGAATTTATCGAGCTGGTAGTTCTCTTCGCCGTCGTCAGTGATGAAAGCGAATCGCTGAACACACTTAGGCGGGAACTTGGCGGTGGCGAGCATTGCGCCGGTGTGGATGCATGAGCCGGTCAGGAGGCGGGTGCCGATGGCGGTTTTGACGTGGTCGCCGATGATGGAGCCGAGGTGGGTGAGACCTGTGTCGAGCGCTTGACTTCCGGGGGCGGGGTCGATCTGCATGCGGACCGGACCGTAGGTGTTTTTGAGATTGCTCGTCACCGTGTCGGCGCCGAAGTTGACCCATTCGCCGAGGTAGCTGTTGCCCAGGTATCCGCTGTGGGCCTTGTTGGCGTAGCCCTGAAAGACGGAGTGATTGACTTCGCCGCCGACTTTGCACTGGGGGCCGATGATGGTGTGGCCGCGGATGTGGGCGTGATTGGCGATGGCGGAGCCGGGACCGATGTACCCGGGCCCGACGAGCACGCTCATGGACCGGATCTCCGCGCCGTCGTCGATGCAGACCGGCCCGGCGCTCGTGTCGAACACGACATGCGGATGCACCGTCGTGTTCCGCCCGATCAGCACCGGGTTCCCCCCCACCACCGTCACGCGCGGCGACGGCTCCCCGTCGAGCCGCCGAAGTCGCTTGGCCAGCGTCGTCAGATCGTGCTCCAGATTCATGTCCGCATACGTGAGTATCTCCCACGGCCGGCGAATCAGCGGCGCATCCTCCACGATCGCGCTCTCCAACTCATCGAGCGCCGCCGCGCCTTCGGCCAGAAACGCCTCGGCCGTCCGGCGATCGACGCGCGCCGCCAGCACGATGTCATCGCGGTCCGTCACGAGCGTGTTCATCCGCGCCGGCAGCTCGAACGTCAGCCGCGTCAACCGACCATTGATAAGCATGAACGACGCGCCGTCGGGCAGGCGGTTGACCGGCAGGCCGTGGCGCGCCGCCAGCAACTGCGTCATGCCCGGCGGCGCGATCAATGCCGCCGCATGCGTACCGATCTGCTCGACGAGCCGCTCGCTCGTGGTCAGCGCCCCGGTGCGCAGCTCGAAACTCGCCCGCAGATCACACAGCGGACCGAGCCGCTCACCGTCATCGAAAAGAATCAACCCGTCCATATGCAACCTTATATCGGATATTCGCCGGCTCGGCCTCTGATTAACCTCTCCCTCCGGGAGAGGTCGGCCCGCAGGGCCGGGTGAGGGTGCGCCCACACACAGACCGCATCCGCAACGTAGCGCGCCCTACTTCGTGGCCCCCCTCACCCCGGCCCTCTCCCGGAGGGAGAGGGAGTTGTGCCTACCCACGCTCCGCCGATTCGCATACACTCCCCGCATGCTCGAAGCGATTGTCTTTGATTTCGACGGCGTGATTGTCGACACCGAACCGCTGCACTACCGGGCGTTCCTGCGCGTCCTGGAACCGCGCGGGATTCAATTCGACTACGACGCCTATCTCGAAAAGTACATCGGCTTCGACGACCGCGACGGCCTGCGCGCCATGTTCGAGGATCATGACCAGACGCTCGACGACGCCGCGTCGCTTTCCCTCCGGCGCGACAAGGCGCACGCCTTCGACACGATCGTCGCCGAGGGCGTGACGCCCTTCCCCGGCGTGCTGGAACTGATCCGCGCCGCCGCCGCCGCCATGCCCATCGCCATCTGCAGCGGCGCCCTCCGTTCCGACATCGACGCCATTCTCCCGGCACTGGGCGAAGGCGAAATCCCGGACCTTTTCCGCGCGATGGTCACCGCCGATGACGTCGCCCGCTCCAAACCCGACCCCGAAAGCTACGCGCTGGCCGCCCGGCGACTGGGCATCGACCCGGCGAAGTGCCTGGCCATCGAAGACACCCCCGCCGGACTCGAATCCGCCCGCGGCGCCGGCCTCCGCACGCTCGCCGTCACCCACAGCTACCCCGCCGACCGCCTCCGCGCCGCCGACCGCGTCGTGACATCCCTCGATGACGTGACCCTCGAAAAACTCCGCGGGTGGTTTGATTGATGGGGTTTTTCTCACCTCTCCCTCTGGGAGTGGTCGGCCCGCAGGGCCGGGTGAGGGTGCGCCCAAACACTGACATCATCCGCAACGAAGCGCGCCATACTTCGTGGCCACCCTCACCCCAGCCCTCTCCCGGCGGGAGAGGGAGTAAGCCGCCCGTTCAGGTTCATCATCCCTTTTTCGCCCGATTCTTCTTCGTCTTTTTGATGACGCGCGTGCCGGGGGTGCCGGCTTTGGGATGGGCGGGTTCGATGTCGCCTTTGCTGATCGGGCCCTGGTCGGGGGTTTCCTGAATGTGCTTGATCCGGTCGCGCAGCGCGGCGGCCTTCTCGAACTGGAGCGCCTCGGCGGCTTCGAGCATCTCGGCTTCGAGCATGGCGATCAGCTCGGTGCGCTCGTACTCCGGCTCGTCGGCGTGGATCGCTTCGCGGGCCGTCTTGTGGGCGCGCAGCTCCATGTCCAATCCCTGACGAATCGCCTTGCGGATCGTCTGCGGCGTGATGCCGTGCTCGGCGTTGTACGCAAGCTGCTTCTCGCGACGCCGCTCGCATTCGTTCATCGCCTTGCTCATCGCCTCGGTGATCTGATCGGCGTAGAGAATCACGGTGGCGTCGACATTGCGGGCGGCGCGGCCCATCTGCTGAATCAGCGACGTCGGCGAACGCAAGAATCCCGTCTTGTCCGCGTCCATGATCGCCACCAGCGCGACCTCCGGCAGGTCGAGGCCTTCGCGCAGCAGATTGACGCCGACGAGCACATCGTACTCACCCAGGCGCAGATCGCGCAGAATCTCCACGCGATCCATCGTCTCGATCTCGCTGTGCAGGTAGCGGCAGCGCATGCCCTGCTCGGTCAGATACGCGGACAGGTCCTCGGCGAGGCGCTTGGTGAGCGTGTTGACGAGCACGCGCTGGCCCTTGTGCGTAAGCGTCTTGGCGGTCGCGATCAGATCGGGGACCTGCCCCTGCGCCGGGCGGACTTGGATCGGCGGGTCGACGAGGCCGGTCGGACGGATGACCTGCTCGACGATCACCCCGGCGGAATGCTCCAGCTCGTAAGGCCCGGGCGTCGCCGACACGAAGATTGTCTGCGGCGTCATCCGCTCAAATTCATCGAATTTCAGCGGGCGATTGTCCATCGCCGAGGGCAAACGGAATCCGTGGTCGACGAGAATGCGTTTGCGGTTCTGATCGCCGTTGTACATGGCGCGAATCTGCGGAATCGTGGCGTGCGATTCGTCGATGAACAGAAGCCAGTCGTTGGCCGGGAAGTAGTCGAGCAGCGTGTAGGGCCGGCTTCCGGGGGCGCGCCCGTCCAGATGCCGCGAGTAGTTTTCGATGCCCGAGCAGTAGCCCACTTCCTGCATCATCTCCAGGTCATATTTCGTGCGCGCCATCAGCCGCTGCGCTTCAAGCAGCTTGCCCTGCGAGCGGAGGTGCATCACCTGCGCGTCAAGTTCGGTGCGGATCGAGTCCATCGCGATGGCGACCTGCTCTTCGGGCATGACATAGTGCACGGCCGGGTAGATGAACAGCTTGCTCTCGGAAGCGAGCAGTTCGCCGGTGAGCGGATTGACAAGCTGGAGGGCGTCGATCTGGTCGCCGAAGAGTTCGATGCGGTAGGCGTATTCTTCGTAAGCGGGGTGTACCTCGACGACGTCGCCGCGCACGCGATAGGTGGCGCGTTTGAAGTCCGTGTCGTTGCGGTTGTACTGCATGTCGTTGAGCGTGCGAAGCAGGTCCTGTCGGTCGAGGGTCTGTCCGACATCGAGTCGCAGGACGCGGCGTTTGTATTCTTCGGGCGAGCCCAGGCCGAAGATGCACGAGACGGAGGCGACGATGATGACATCATGTCGCGAGACCAGCGAGGTGGTTGCGGAAAGGCGCAGGCGATCGAGGTCATCGTTCCGCGCGGCGTCTTTCTCGATGTAAATGTCGCGCTGCGGGATGTACGCTTCGGGCTGGTAGTAGTCGTAGTAGCTCACGAAGTACGACACCGCATTGTTGGGGAACAGTTCCTTGAACTCTTCGTAGAGCTGTGCGGCGAGCGTCTTGTTGTGCGAGATGACGAGGGCGGGCTTGTTGACGGTCGCGATGACGTTGGCCATCGTGAACGTCTTGCCCGATCCGGTGACGCCCAGCAGGGTCTGCGCCTTGTCGCCGCGGCGGACGCCCTCGGCGAGCTGGCCGATCGCCTGGGGCTGATCGCCGGCGGGCTTGAAGTCGCTGGCAAGGTGAAACGGCTGATCGATCACGTAAGACATCGTCGTGATTGTACACGAGTTACTCACAACGTCGCCCGCCCCGCGTACCCGCACGTTCCTGCCTTAATTGCGCGCAGCAAAACAGCGTAGAATCGCCGATTGCGCGCTTTATGGGCATGATTTTCACACGGTGCGTTCGCACTGAGTTACGGAATTGGGCATTGCCGCGAGGTTTTCCACATCAAAGGGCCCACTGGTCAACGGCTTGACATGATGGCATCATACTTGCTGGCTTGTTCGGTCTGTATTGCTGCGCCTACGAAGCGCGCAAGGTTTCACTTTCACTCATTGCGATTGGAGCATACGTCTCATGAGCGGCAGCACAGCACGCACCTCGGCCATTTCCGCCGTCACCAACTACAAACCGATCAGCGAACCGCTGAACTTCAGCGAGACGCCGTCGAAGGATCTCTTCGGCTGCAACGTGTTCAACACGGCGGTCATGCGCGACCAGCTCCCCAAGGCCGTGTTCAAGAAGCTCATGAAGACCATCGACAACGGCGACAAGCTCGACGAGTCCGTCGCCGACGTCGTCGCCTCGGCGATGCGCGACTGGGCCATCGAGAAGGGCGCGACGCACTATGCGCACGTCTTCTTCCCCCTGACCGGCCTGACCGCTGAGAAGCATGACTCCTTCCTCTCGCCGACCTCCGACGGCAGCGCCATCGCCGAGTTCACCGGCTCGCAGCTCATTCAGGGCGAACCCGACGCTTCGTCCTTCCCCTCCGGCGGCCTCCGCGCGACCTTCGAAGCCCGCGGCTACACCGCGTGGGACGTGACCAGCCCCGCCTACATCCTCGAGAACCCCAACGGCACGACGCTGTGCATCCCGACGGCCTTCGTCTCCTGGACCGGCGAAGCCCTCGATAAGAAGACGCCCGTCCTGCGCTCGATGCACGCGCTCGACGTGCAGGCCCGCCGCATCCTCAAGCTGTTCGGACATGCGAGCATCGCCCGCGTCGTGGCGACGGCCGGCCCCGAGCAGGAATACTTCCTCATCGACCGCAACTTCTTCTTCGCCCGCCCCGACCTCGTCAACGCCGGGCGGACCCTCTTCGGCAAGAAGCCCCCGAAGGGTCAGGAACTCGAAGACCAGTACTTCGGCGCCATCCCCGAGCGCGTCCTGGCCTGCATGCTCGACACCGAGCGCGAGCTCTTCAAGCTGGGCGTCCCCGTCAAAACGCGCCACAACGAAGTGGCCCCGAGCCAGTACGAAATCGCCCCTCTCTATGAAGACGCCAACGTCGCCACCGATCATCAGCAGACGATCATGACGACCCTCAAGCGCGTCGCGCAGAAGTACGGCATGGAATGCCTCCTGCACGAAAAGCCCTTCGCCGGCGTCAATGGGTCGGGCAAACACGTCAACTGGTCGCTGGGCAACTCCACGCAGGGCAACCTCCTCGAGCCCGGCGATACGCCGCACGAGAACGCCCAGTTCCTCGTGTTCTGCGCCGCCGTCATCCGCGCCGTCGACAAGTTCGCGCCGCTGCTCCGCGCCGTCGTGGCCCATGCCGGCAATGACCATCGCCTCGGCGCCAACGAAGCTCCCCCCGCCATCATCTCGATCTTCCTCGGTGATCAGCTTCTGGACATCTTCGAGCAGATCGCCAAGGGCGGCGTCAAGAGCGCCAAGAAGGCCGGGATCATGAACATCGGCGTCGACACCCTGCCCCCCCTGCCCAAGCACGCCGGCGACCGCAACCGCACCTCGCCCTTCGCGTTCACGGGCAACAAGTTCGAGTTCCGAGCCGTCGGCTCCAACCAGTCGATCGCCGGTCCGCTCGTGGCCCTCAACACGATCGTCTCCGACTCCCTCGACTACGTGGCGACCGAACTGGAGAACGCCACCAAGGGCGACCCCAAGAAGCTCAACGCCGCCGTGCAGGAGCACGTGGCGTCGAGCATCAAGGACCACGGCCGCGTGCTCTTCAACGGCGACGGCTACTCCGAAGCGTGGCACAAGGAAGCCGAGAAGCGCGGCTTGCCCAACTTCCGCACCACCATCGACGCCCTCCCGGCGATCACCGATTCGGAAGTCGTCAAGATCTTCAAGAAGTTCAACGTCCTGTCCAAGCGCGAGCTGGAGTCCAGACAGGACATCTACTTCGAGCAGTACGTCAAGGCCGTCAACATCGAAGCGCAGCTCACCGTGCAGATCGCCAAGACCAAGATCTTCCCCGCCGCCGTGCGTTATCAGAGCGAGCTGGCCGTCACCTGTGCGAACCTCAAGGCCGTCGGCTACGAGTTCGACACGGATACGCTCGACAAGTTGACCGCGCTGGTCAAGGATCTTCAGGACTCGATCGCCGCTCTCGAAGCCGCGATGGGTCATCATGGCCACAAGGGCCTCGTCGCCGAAGCCAAGTATTTCTGCGACTCGATCCTGCCCGCCATGCTCAAGGTCCGCTCCGCCGCCGACGAGCTGGAGTCGATGGTCGCCGACGACCTCTGGCCCCTGCCGACCTATCAGGAAATGCTCTTCATCAAGTAAGACGCATTCCGATTCCTCAATCGCAAAAGCCCACGGCGAAAGTCGTGGGCTTTTTTCATGGAAAAATCTTCGCGCCATCGCCGGGAGATTTCCCCCGCACCGGTTTATACATAGGTAGAGGCCACGCATCGAGGCGCGTCATGTCCCTTTCCGACCCGAAAATGAAGCTCTTCACCCGCTGCTGGACGACCGCCCTGCCGGCCGTCTCGGCGTATATCCTTGCGGCGACGCGCGATGCGACCGACACCGAAGACCTCGTTCACGATGTGGCCCAATCGGCCCTTGAGCATCTCGATACCTACGACACGAGTCGGCCGTTCGATGCATGGGTGCTGGGCATCGCCCGCAATCGCATTCTCAATCACTTCCGCTCCCGCCGCCGCGATCGTCATGTCTTCGGCGAGCCCGCCCTGATCGCCCTCGCCGCCGCCTACGAAGGCATTGACCATCACAAGGAAGCCATGCAGCTCGCGCTCGAACACTGCACCGGCTCCCTCCCCGCCAATCAGCGTCAGCTTCTTGAAAAGCGCTATCGCGATGAAGTGCCCGTGCAGGACATCGCCGCGTCGTCAAACACGACGCCGCACGCCGTGAGCAATGCCCTGCATCGCATCCGCCAGAAACTCGCCGAATGCGTCCGACGGCAGATGTCCGCCGAAGGCGGTGTGACGCATGGCTAACCGCCTCGAACTCATCGACGCTTATCTCGATGGCGTGCTGGACGACGAAGTCGTGCGGCAGCTCGAAGCCGACCTCGTCGCCGACCCCGCCCTCGCCCGCCAACTCGCCCAACGCTCCCTCTTCCACGCCCGCCTGCGCGACCTGTACCTCATCGACCGCCGCACCGCGCCCGCCGCCGCGCCGACGCTGAGCGGCGCCTCGCCGCGAAGCGTCTGGTACAAAAAGGGGATCAGGGGTCAGGGATCAGGGATCAGCTTCAAGGCAGGCGTCGCCTTCGCCGCGCTTCTCCTGATCGCCGCCGCGCTCTTGTATGTCTTTGTGCCTTCAACTCCCCACTCCGAACTCCCCACGCCCCACGTCGCCGCCCCCGTCACGTACGCCATGCTCTCAGACGTTTCTCCCGACGCACAATTCGCCGACACCGATCACGCCCTCGGTTCCGACCTCGCCGGCCCGATCAAACTCGTCTCCGGCAAAGCCCAGCTCATGTTCAAATCCGCGGCCGTCGTCGATCTGACGGGCCCGTGCGAATTTGAAATGACCGGCGTCAACCGAGGGCGGCTGATGCGCGGCGGACTGAGCGC